>NZ_JACCLP010000004.1:0-212911 GCF_050937395.1 Treponema sp. OMZ 805
AGAGCGTCAGATTGCGGATCTGAAGGTCGGCGGTTCGAGCCCGCCTAGTCTCATGCTACTGGAGAGATGCGAGAGCGGTCGAATCGGGCGGTCTCGAAAACCGTTGTACCGCAAGGTACCGGGGGTTCGAATCCCCCTCTCTCCGTTTTTAACGGAGCAACGCAGCCAAGCATCTTCTTTATGCACTTTCCGAAACACCCTGAAAATTTCAATACTTTCAGGTGCTTTCAACACTTTGGAGAGATGTCCGAGTGGTCGAAGGTACACGATTGGAAGTCGTGTGTGCCCGAAAGGGTACCGAGGGTTCGAATCCCTCTCTCTCCGTACCGGGACCTATGCAAAGAAGGTTTTTCAAACCCCGTCAGATCCGGAAGGAAGCAGCGGTAGATTAATTCTTCTTGTGCCGTAGTGCTCCCGGTTTTTTTATGTCCGCTCTAAGTTTCCTCTCTCGGTAGATACAAATCGCACAATCAGGTGGTTGGGCAAGCATTTGAATTGCAGTCAGAACTGCCAAGGATGGCAGTGGTGCTAAACGGAAACCGGTTTTTAAAAAACCGGCAACCAAGGAATTGACACGGATGGCAATTCCTTGGCGTTACTCTGCTTGAACAGCCACCTGATTTTACGGGAAGATATAAACAAGCGTCTGATGCGTTTACCTTCCTTCCCGTAGCTTGTACATTTAGACCGATAACAGTATGATAGCGGCTGCTTCATAACACTTTTAATGATAGGAGTAATAATGAACGAACATAAATTATTTACCTCGGAATCGGTCGGAGAAGGCCATCCCGATAAACTTTGTGATCAAATTTCTGATGCAGTGTTGGATGCCTGTTTGCGCGACGACCCTAAAAGTCATGTTGCATGCGAAACGTTTGCTTCAACCGCGCTCATTCTTATCGGTGGAGAAATTACCACCAGTACCTTTGTTGATATACAGCAAACAGCCCGCAATATTGCACGGGAAATCGGCTATACCGATTCTGCATTCGGACTTGACTGCAATTCTATGGCTGTTTTAAGCATGATTCACGCTCAGTCCCCCGACATTGCACAGGGGGTCAACGGTACCGGCCTCAGCGAGTATCAGAACCAAATGGGCGCAGGGGACCAGGGGATGATGTTCGGCTATGCGTGTAAAGAAACGCCGGAATTGATGCCTGCCCCTATCATGTATGCGCATAAGCTGCTGCGCAAGGCTTCGCAGCTGCGTAAGTCAAAAGAGATCGATTGGCTGCGTCCCGATGCAAAGAGTCAGGTAACGGTAGAATATGAAGGCGATAAACCCGTGCGTATCGATACGGTCGTTATTTCTCATCAGCACGACCCTGCAATTTCTTATGCTTCACTAAAAGAAGCGATTATCGAAAATATCGTCAAACCCGTCCTTGAACCGACCGGTTTACTAGATGCAAAAACTAAATTCTTTATTAACCCTACCGGACGCTTTGTTATCGGTGGTCCGTTCGGCGACACCGGTTTAACGGGGCGGAAGATTATTGTAGATACCTATGGTGGTATGGGTAGGCACGGCGGGGGCGCCTTTTCCGGTAAAGACCCGACCAAGGTAGACCGCTCAGCTGCATATATGGCGCGCTATGTTGCAAAGAATATCGTTGCTGCCGATCTTGCCGAACGGTGCGAATTGCAGCTCGCTTACGCTATCGGTGTACCGTTCCCCGTGTCGATTCGGGTAGATTCATTCGGTACTGCAAAAGTGTCGGAAGGTGCAATCGAACAAGCCGTTCAGCAGGTATTCGACCTCAGTCCTGCCGGTATCATTAAAACACTCGATTTGTGCAAACCCATATATCAAGCGACTGCCGCCTACGGACACTTCGGCCGCCCTGAATTCAACTGGGAAAAAACCGATAAAGTTGACGCTTTAAAAGCTGCTATAAAATAGTAACAACATGCATATCCTGCTGCGGGGCGTTCTTGCTTTTGTTTTCACTTCTTTAATGTGTACTGCTTGCAGCGATACCCTGTCGTCGGTATCGCTTGCCTTGCCGACGGATATGCAGAAAGCTGCAACCTCACCGGTTGCTTCCGAGCAGCTTATCCGCGTTGTACCGCTCAAGGCGTTAAATAAAAATGCCCGTACCGGTATAATACGCAACCCTGAAAAATCCGATGTTATGTATTTCGCCTTTGAAAAAAGCCCCGAAATGCTCGGTTTAACCGGTTCCGGCTTGTATGCGCTTGAGCTGGAGTTTGAACCGCCCCTGCCCGCCGCAAAATTGAGCGGCACAGCGCCTATAAACACAAGCGCTATTCAACCGGATTCTGCCGAATTTGCCGTAGGTTTACTGTATGCAAGCGATTTTTCCGCCTCTGGAAAATTGAAAGGAACCGTCATGCCGCAACATCCCGTTACGGCGCAGATACTGCCGCACGGAACCTTTACCGTCAGCATCGGCTTTGCAGGTACAGCAATAGGAACAGCGAATATTAGGGGATTTATGGTTTCAGCACAATCGGCTTTGAAACTGAAAAGCGCGGCAATCGTCCCCGTTCGGTATGGCTGGTTAAAGAAAAGCAGTACCGGATTATGGTATGGCGCCACCGCTGACGGGGACAATATCCCGACTGAATTATGTACCGGTACGGGCATCCCCTTGCGCACGGAGTTGCCGAAACCGTCAGCCGTTATACATACCGAAAATACCGTTATAGAGGCGGGATATGCCGGAAAAGGCGGTAGGGACTCTATCGTTATCCATTTTGGCGAGGACTTACCGGCTACACCCGCGGCGGAACAAAAACAACCGCGCCTTTCGTTCCAATGCAGCGGCAAACGCATATCCGTATACCGTGCACCGAATATATCTCACCTTACGCTTGACGGCTGCCTCTTTCCCGATGCTGTTTTTAGCATTGAACAAACTGATGAACAACCCCGCGCGGAAAGGTTATCCAATACGGATATGCTTCCTGACACGAGTGGACAGGCAGATATGGATGAAGCCGATAATGAGGCAGACACGACACCGACAGTCTGCGGCATTACCGCCGAATATTACACACCGGCACTGCTCACCCCCATCACAGCCGATCCGGGGCTTATTTTGCATTGGCCGCAGGCACAATGGCGGCAACCGTCTTACGAACTGTTTGCATGGGAACAGTTTCCTTCGGTACTGATTTTCGACTTTACCGACTATGCAGTGCAGGATGCCTATCTTAAACGACTCTCGTTCTTTGCGGAAAAAAAAGGCTTTACGGGGAAACTCCTCTCCGATGAAATGAGTCATTCTCTTCACGGGTTTAATGCCCACGACTATCGGGCCGAAACGCTTGCAGCCTTTTTTCAAAAAGCCGAAGAGGAAACTTTCCCGTTAAATACATCGGAGCTGCATTTACGTAAAATTCTATTCCATAACGGCATTATTGTCCGCACGGAAACCGGCATTGAAGCAGGAAGCGGCGCAATCGTATCCATAAGCCGCCAATCTCCGGCTTATCTCCGCTACCGCTTCATTACCCACGAATGCCTGCATGGTATTTATTTTACGAAAGAAAGCTTCCGTGATACGGTAACGGAAGTTTTCCGGCAGACAGATCCGCGCGCTGTGCTTTTTTTGCGCCGTTATTTTGAAATATATCCGTCGCTGCAATATAACACTGATGATGACTACTTGCTTCAAAACGAATTTATGGCTTACATCCTCCAGCAAGGCAGTGATTCTCTTCAACAATATTTTATACAGCTTTCATGGTTCCATTTAATGAATGCGGCTGAACCGGTACTTTGCAGATACATCCGCAAAACCAAGGCAGCAGGTTTTATGCAGGCTGCTGCGCAAATGGACTCTTTTCTATATACAACATGGGGAATAAAAGGCGGGAGAATTCATTTAGTCAATATAGAATCTTTATAAAAAATAAAATATCAATGAAACGTTTTATACCTTTCATTGTTTATCTGTTTACTTTCATTCCTCTGAGGAGGGTACCATGAACTTTGAAGCGATCCTTAATCAATGGGAAATACAAACTCAGCATCCTTACGGGAAAAAAAGGATGCAAAGCGATGCAAAAAATCCGATAGCCATAGCATATACGGCTGAAAATACCCAAACTTTAAATCCGATGGATTATTGGTTGCGGCGCTACGGTGTCTATGATAAAGATTCTAATGGTTCTGAAGATAGTACTCAGACTGATACTCTTGCCGAAAAACGGCGGTTACGGGCAATGCGCCCGCAAGCAGAAATCGACTTACACGGCATGACACTTGAAGAAGCCTACAGTGCACTGGTTACTTTTTTCGAAGATTCCGTTCGCAGAGAGTATCAAAAAATTCTCATCATCCACGGGAAAGGGAATCATTCTCAAAATGGACCTGTATTAGCGCGGTTCGTACAAAAGTTTTTGGAAACAAATATCCATGCCGGTGAAACGGGACACCCCAAAGGACGCGACGGAGGGACAGGGTCGACGTGGGTAATACTAAAGTATTAACAGGATAAACGCATCAGGGCATTTATTTAACAACCCCGCGGAAAAAATTGATACTGTTCAACCAGAGTTGAACCTCTTCGCGGTTCAAATGGTCTCACAGTCTCAATTTTTCAGCGGTTTTTATCTACTATACCTGATGCGGTTGCCCGTCTGCCCCCAAAAAATGTGCGAAATTTTAAGCAAAATTTCGCACAGAAGGAAGGCAACCGCTGGAAATATTTTTAATGCGTTTGCCTTGAGTAGGCTTATTGCCATAATAGTTAAAAAGAATTACAATCAGCAATTATTATGGATACCCAGTCGGATATTGTAGCTAGGGAAAAGGACAATCCCCTCGCTCGGCATGCTTTAGTAATGCAGATAGCGCTCTATGCCGGAGAGCTTCTTATTCGGAACGGAGCAGAGATGTACCGCGCCGAGGAAACGATTGTGCGGATAAGCGAAGCGGGAGGCATCCACGATATTACTCCGTTTGTTACGCCCACCGTACTGTTTATTGCAAACGGTGACGGCGAAAACGTACTCTATACAAAAAATATAAAAAAACGGAGCAACAATATTGCTAAAATTACATTAGTGAGTGATTTTTCCCGTAATTTTGTGGAAGGTCGTATTGATATATCCGAAGCAATGGATTGCTTACGCAAAATAGATCAATACAAAGGTTATCCATACAGGTTTGTTCTCTTTGCTGCCGGTATCGGATGCGGTCTTTTTGCGGTCTTAGTAGGCGGAAAATTCGGAGATTTTGTCGCAGCATTTTTTGCCTCATATATTGCCGTTTTTATCAGCGATAAAATAATGGCTCGTTCCCGTACCGTTTTTACCGGTAATTTTGTTGCAAGTATGTTTGTGGGAATTATTTCCATTATATCCTTTGAAATTAAATTAGTTGATAATCTTGACAATATCATCGTCGGCGCCGCACTTGCCCTTGTTCCCGGCGTTGCATTTACCGCAGGAATTAGAGACTTTATTTCAGGCGATTTACTCTCCGGAATCGCACGTATCGGAGAGGCGGTTCTTGTTGCAATTGCCATTGCGTTCGGTGTCGGTAGTATTTTAATGCTCTACTCGATTCTAGGAGGACTGTGATGCCGATTTATGCCCATACCATACTCTCCTTTATCAGCTGTCTCGGTTTTGGCGTTCTTTTTAATGTCCAAAAGCGTACATTGTTGCTTGCTGCGGTAAACGGCGCAATCGGTTGGACAATATTATTAGTTCTTGATATCCCGCAAGTCAGCTATATTTTTGCAAATTTGCTTTCTGCGATAGTGGTCGGTCTCCTTGCGGAACTTTTTGCCGTTATTCAAAAAACTCCTGCAACCTCTTTTATTGTTGTCGGTATTATCCCTTTAGTACCCGGTTTCCGCGTTTACCGCTCAATGCTTTTTTTTGTGCGGGGCGATCTGGACAAGGGGCTTGCGGAGGGTGTCCATTCGTGCTTTATGGCAGTCGCGATAGCAGTTGGCATCATTCTTTCCACTTCTGTTGTTCGCATGATTCGGCGGCCTATCAAAAACTATATAAGGAAGAAAATATAGTAGAAAAACCTCTAAAAACCTTGAGTGTTCGAGAGATGCCCTAGTCTAAATAGTGCAGTACTAAAAAGCCGATTAAACGCAGTACGTGTTTAATCGGCTTTTTGCTTTTGACGGTTACAAGCTTTTTACTTTATCGCTTCCGCAAGGTTATCTGTCTTTAAAAGGCGAATATTGTTTGCCGTATCTTGTACGAGCAAGCCTTTTTCCGTAACGCTTATTGCCGTGTACGGAAGAACGGTTACCGTCGATTTTGCTTGCATTTCGAGATTATCGTTGAAGCGTGCAAGGTAATACTTCCCCGATTGCTCAATGACCGCATAGTAGCTGCCATCAACCTGTATTAAAAGACTCTGCTCTGCAACGGGAACGGTAGCCTGCTTGGTCATTTCAAGCGTGCGGGGGTTAATGCCAATCAGTGTAATCATCTGATTTCCGGATTTTGAACCGGCAATCGCGATAAGCGAATCTGCTCCTTCGATAAGAACACGTCCACGCACGGTATTGAGCGACGAGGTTTTCAGCGGTTTTTCCGTTTTAAGGTCGAGCAATACCACTTCCGAAAGCATCGAGCCGGAGTCAACTACTTTCAACACCGTGCAGGGTAATGCGGAAGCAAAGGCCGCTTCATCCTGAGCCTTTCGTTCAGCTCGTTTTTCTTCAATGATTTTCCGAGTATCTGCGGCAACATCCTTCCGATCGCTTTGTGCTTCCTGCTCTTTTGTATCGGCAAACTGCTTTTCAGAAGAAGCTTCCCGTTCTTTATCTTGGGCTTGCTTTAAGGCTTCATCAGAAGCTTTCTGTTTTGTGTCCGCTTCTTTCTGTTTTGCCGTTGCTTCCTGACCAGCTTTTTTGGCTGCATTTGCTTTTTCGGCGGCAGCTTTATCTTTATTGCTTGCTTCTTGTTTATTCTTTGCGGCTTCCTGCTGTTTTTTTGCGGCTTCTTCAGCAGCTTTACGGTCATTCGGATTCTTTTGAGCCTGCTTCTGTGCTGCTGTAGCCTCTTTTTCGGATTGAGCAGCTTTTTTCTTTGCCGTTTCCGCATCTTTTCGGGCTTTTTCCGCATCCTGTTTTGATTGAGCTGCAGCTGTTTTTGATTTATCGGCTTCTTTTTGTGCGGCCGCAGCTTCATTTCGTTTGGCGTCAGCGTCTTTCCGAGCTGCAGCAGCATTCTTCTGTGCGACATCTGCACGGTCGCGGGCAGCGCTGCTTTCTCGTTCTTTCAAATCGATCATGTCTTTGCGGGTAGCAATATCTTTACTATCCTGCTCACGCATTTTATTGACAACGTTTTTATCGGAAATGGAACCGGTATCGATCGCGCTTAACGTACCGCTGTATTTCTGATCGGAAAGCGGGATAACAATCTGCGTTTTTCCCGGCCATTCATCATAGCGCAGTGCAAGACCGGCTTTATCGGCAGTCAAATTCTTGACAACAACCGCTTTATACTTACTTTTGAACATATTCATATCACCGCGGTATACAGCGTTATAGATCGTTACAAAATGAGCAATTGTTTTTGCATCTTTTTCGGAATATCCGTAAGCGCGTCGTAAATAACCGGCGATAATAACTCGTAAGTTGTTGATATGATCGACTTTCGCTCCGCTTCCGATAATCATGATATCGGCATCGAGACCGGTTTTCACCGACGGATCAACTGCATGGATAACGGCGTAGCGGTTCATCTCGCCGGCGCGTCCGCGTTGAGCAGCTCCGCCGAGCGATTCTCCGATTTCGGCGATTGCCCGCAGCGTATCGATTTCGGCATGAGGCCCTGTGTAGTTGATAAATTCAATCGGCGTATTTTCGGCCTGCTTCAGTTCATTTTGATCGACCTCTATCGAAAAAGCCATGCTCATAAAGGCAAATGTACAGAGGCATACAAGCGCTATTCTTTTCATTGAACAACCCCTTTCTATGAAGATGATACGAAGAAATCCCAACACCTTAGGACGTATCCTGAAGGAAGAGAGCTTCTCGGTAAAACAAAGTTCGATTCTATTCTACTATAGTTTTTATTTTTTGTCTTGCGTACTGCTTAATATTTTCAGGGAACGCACTTGCCGCGATGCTAAAAAGCGCTTTAACGGCTGAACCGGCGGTCTGTTTATCGCCATATTTCGCTATTTCGGTAAGGGCATCGCAGGCAGCGTAGGCAGGTTCAAGAGCGCGCACTCCACAGCGTTGCAGCAGCAGTTGAATTGCTTCGATCGACCTTCCGTCAGGATCAGCGGCAATAAACCCTAATGCCCTGATGATTGCAACGGCTAAGGTTGGGTCGGACGTTTTTGATGCCTCGTCGAGCAGAATAGTTCGGTACTCCAACGATTCCAATAGACCGAGCAGTTCCGCAGCCCGTGCCCGTTCATAAACCGTAAAATTATAGGGGAAATACGCTGCCCGCTGATTGTTTGTTAAAATAGTTTGCAGGGTCAGTGCGTAGGCTGCTTCATCCGTACCGATTGTCCCTTTTGTAATGGCTTCATCGATACCGGTTAACAGCGCCGTGGTATCCCCGTAGGGAACGAAGAAGGGGAGCGTTTGCGTTTTTTCTTGTGTTTTTAAAATTTGATATTGCGGCGGCGCTTCCCGCTGGAGAGTACTTTGCATAATCTTTGTGTCCAGTCGCCAGCTGTTGATAACCCAATCATCGACGGCAATAAGGATACCATTCGGCATAATAACCGGCAGAAAAGCTGATGTGATGATCTTTTGTTCCCGCTTTACGGTTCCCTCGCCGCTGATAATTGCCGCTATACCCTTACAGGCGATGTAATATTCACCGTCCGTTTTGCTGTAATATAACGGAAGTGTAATGCGGCTGTTCAATTTTGCCGTCCAAGTAATTTTATTAGAGGTAATATTCCGTGCCGAAACGGTACCATCGGCATATATGCATACCAGTTCGTTGCCGGAGGTTTGCATAAAAAGCGGCGCTGTTTCTTGTGTTTGCCAGACTGCAAACCCGTCGGTTTCCCTTTGTTGTACACGTGATGACGTTTCTTTCTCTTCGGATGCGGCGCTGCGGTAATAGGCGAGGATGCCGTCACCGGTGCTCATAATATACCCGCCGGGAGCAGCTGAGAGTGCAGCAATTTCTTTTTTTAAGGTTTTTGTGTTTAACATCTGTCCGGTGAGTGAAACGGTTAAAAAATCTTTGTTCGTCAGCGTCAGCAACAATGATGCTATTCCCGTTTCGCACAGCTGCCGTGCCGGAGCAGCGGATAATGTGAGCTGCCACTTGAGCTTCCCTTTTATGGAAAAACAGTAAAGATTGGATTTCGTAAGTATGCATATTCTGCCGTCAGTGGTGCTGTAGGGAGCAAACAACGCCGGCTCCGGCAGCTGCACCGACCACAGATAAATCCCCTGTCCGGAAACCGCTTGCAGCATCCTCGACGCATCTGCAATAATCAATATCCCCGACTTTGATACGGTTAAAAACGGTTTTATTGTCCGCTCAATATTCCGCCGCCATACAAAGGAACCGGTATAATCGATACAGTTAAGCGCTTGATCCGAGCTTAATGTATAAAGATATTCTCCGTGTACAACCGGATCACAGAGCGTTTCGCCTGCCATAACCGCCGACCATTGTGTTTGTTCTATTTGCGCAGTCTGTGCGGTGAGTACCCTTGCCGGAATCAGCAAAAACATACATGAAAAGGCTGCGGTAAGTAAGGATGTTAAAAAGCGTTTCGGTTTTGTCATCGTATAAAAATTCCTAAAAGTTCACAGTGGTGTGTTTGCGGATAAAAGTCGAATAAACGGTATTCGATAAATCGATACCCCAATGCGGTTAGTTTTTTTGCATCGCGGACAAAGGTTGCAGGATTACAGGAAACATAATGAATGAGCGGTATTTTTGCTTGCCCCAGATAGGTAAGCGCCCGTTCATGGATCCCTTGCCGTGGCGGATCGATGATAGCGGCATCATAGACAAGCTGTGCGGCGGGGATGTCCGGCCAATCGGCGTCGGAAACGGTATGGAAAAAGCAGCGGCAAGAGCCGTTTTTTTCCGCAATAATCCGATCGAGGTTCTGCTGTGCCGCCCGCAGCGCCGGCTCGTTGTGTTCCACCAAATGAAGCTCGGTAGCTTTGTCCGTTAAAAAAGCGGAAAAGGTGCCGACGCCGGCATAAAAATCGAGTACCCGCGTACATGGTGGGATATCCGATACCGGTTCAATCATTTTTTCCAGCATTGTGATATTCGACTGAAAAAAGCCGAATACGCTAAAGTTCAAAACAGTGTTTTTTACTCGTGCCGAAGCGTCGGGATGAATAGGGCTGTATATGTCATCTTGTGCAAAAACATGGTAGCGGCCTTTATCGATTTTTGAGCTGCGGGGAAAAAGCTTTTGTAATCCGTTCTGCTGCAAAACGGTACGCAACGCAGGTACTGCAATAGGGCAATCATGGACGGGAACAACCGTGTTGCTCGCAAAACCGTGCATCCCGATTGTTCCGTTTTTATCCGTATGGAATTGAAACCGGTTTCGATATTCCCATCCGGTGCCCGCAATAAAAACCGGCGGACGTTCAGGTGCAATATGCGCTCTGTCGAAAAGCTCTGCAACCATTGCCTGCCGAAGTATTTGCTGATAGGTATCATCCGCCATTTGCAAATTACATCCGCCGCAGCGGCCGAAATACGGGCAGAGCGGTTCAATCCGATGAGGAGAAGCTGTGATGACTTTTTTTATAACGGCTTCGCTGTAATCGCGCTTGTTTGCCGTAACGGTAATATCGAGTTCTTCATCGGGGAGCGCAAAAGGGATAAACACTGTTTTGCCATCTATCCGCGCGAGCGCTTCCCCGCCGAATACGATCTTTTCCGTAGTAACCCGCATGGAATGCAGTATACAGGAAAGCGGATGTTTTATAAAGGCGCAGGGCGCTGCCGCCGCTACTTCAAATACACAAACGGGATATCGTCTATGCGCTGAAGATGAATAGCGCCGCATCCTTTTTCTGCGTACATGACGTTCAGCATCGCGGTGATGTTGCGTTCAAAATCAGGATTGCTTTTTTCTTCTACGGCCGCGATACCTCCGCCGTAAATGCAGTAGACCATGTCGGCGTATTGGAGCGCAAGCGCGGGATTATGGATGGAAACGAGCACTGTCTTGTGCGCTTTTGTGCAAAGCTTACGGGTAATCTGCATAATCTTATGCTCGTTGTAAAAGTCGAGATTGGCGGTCGGTTCATCCAAGAGGATGATGGGCGCATCCTGTACCATGCCGCGGGCAAGCATCACAAGCCGCGATTCCCCGGAGCTGAGCTGACTGTAATAGCGGTCTGCGAATTGCGTTAAACCGAATACATCGAGCGCATGGTCGACATATTCCCAATCTTTTTGCGACGGGGCTTGCAGCGCGGTTTGATGGGGATTACGCCCCATCACGACAAAGTCGCGTACCGTGTAGGTAAATACGCCGGAATGTCCCTGCGGAATGTAGCATACTTTTTGGGCGAACCGCTTCCGTGTAAGCTGCGCCGCATTTTCTCCTAATACGGAGAGCCTACCGGACGCGGGCGTATCCAATCCGGCGAGCAGCCGCAACAGCGTGGTCTTGCCCGCTCCATTCGAGCCTATCAGCGCAATAACCTGTTGCTGCGGGATATGCAGCCGGAGGTCTTTCAGAATAGGCTGAGTTCCCCGCACTGCCGTAACGCCGTCAAGCTCAAAAGCCGCGTTCATATTCCAATCCAAATATCGTTGTTCCGGCGGAGCATCAGCTGCGCAAGAATCGGCGCGCCGATAACAGCCGTGATAATACTGACCGGTATCTCATTGCCGGACAGGGAGCGGGCAACGGTATCCGAAAACAGCAGCAGAGCGGCGCCGCACATAAAGGAAAGCGGGGCAACCTTGTAATTGTTATTGCCGAACAGCAGCCGGATAACATGCGGCGCAATAAGCCCGATCCAGCTGATGATACCGGCGGCGGACACGACGCTTGCAACCAACAATGTCGAAGTGATAATAAACAGCAGCCGCATCTTTTTAACCGGCGTACCGAGCGACGCCGCTTCTTCATCGCCGAGCGAGAGAATATTGAGCTGCCTGCGGAACAGGATAATAAAGCCGCATCCCGCAACGGCAATCGGTAAAAAGGCGGCGAGTTTTTTCCACGTGATAACATTAAAACAGCCCATCAGCCAGAACTCCAGAGCAGGCAGCTCATTGAGCGGATCCGCCATGTATTTGATAAGGGATACGCCGGCTCCGGCAAGCGCATTGATGATGACGCCTGCAAGCACGAGGCGTATCAGGCTGTGTTCTCCGCCGATGTTCGAAAGCTGCAACACAAGCAACGTCGCCCCGATGCCGCCCGCAAAGGCACAGAGCTGGATGCCTGCCGCACTTGTATGGAGCAGCACGATACCGATTGCCGCGCCGAGGGAAGCGCCGGTAGAAACACCGATGATGTCGGGCGCTACCAGCGGATTGCGAAACAGACTTTGCAGACTTACCCCGCTCAACCCGATTGCGCCTCCCGAAAGAAAGACAAAGAGGGTGCGCGGCAGCCGGATGTTCATAAAGATATTGTAATCGGCTGTGGTTACCGGCGCAAATGCATCGGTGTGGAACAGTATCGAAAGTATCTTAATGAAAGAGAGCGGATAACGCCCCCAGCTCAGCGAGAATATCAGCGCCGCCAGAGGCATTATACAAGCTGCACATATCAGTTTAGTCCGGTACCGCATCTATATTGAAAGGTTTTATTTTCTTATTTTACATTAAGGGAAGCAAGGTCTTTTTCTTTACCGAAGAAGTCCCGATAAAAGGTCTTGGTCTTTTCCGCCAAATAATCGGCAGGGATTTTTCCCGGATGCAGTTTATCGGCAAGCCAGATAACACCGAGACATGAGCACGGAATGGGGGAATCCCACTCATCAACATTTGACGGGAATACATAGACCTTGCCGTTATCGACTGCGGGAATACCCTTCCATTCAGCTTTTCCTGAAAGTTCTGCCGGAGTTACCTTCGAGCCCGTTGCGGCAACGATAACCTGCGGGGCATATTTTTGCACCTGTTCCAGCGATACTTTTGTCCAATAGACATCGGTAATATCATCGCTTACCAATTTCCCACCCGCTGCCGCAACGAGTTCCGCTTGGAACATCTTGGGGCTGAGCGCGTTCAGAGGATCGGAGCGGCTGCTGACATAAACGGATACTGCCGGTTCTCCTTTTACGAAACCTGCGACATCATTTAAGATTGTCTTATAAAAAGTGAGCAGTTTTTGCGCTTGTTCGCGATTACCGGAAGCGGCGCCGAGCATTTCAACATAGCTGAAAAAATTCTTCATCGTTTCGGGTTCAATTACCAATGCGGGAACACCGAGCGCTTCGATTTGAGGAAGCTGTTGTGCGGCTTTAAACGGTACCAAAATGAGGTCGGGCGAAAGAGAAGCAAGCGCTTCGAGGTTCAAGTTCTTTGCGCCGCCGCATGCGGGTTTATCCGCCAATTCGGGAGCGAATTCTTTAATAAACGGCCGAGCGCTTTTTCCGCCGTCGCCCGACACGATATATTCCCGACAGCCGATTGCCAATGCCGTGTTGCTCAAAATATAAAACGGCGCGACAATCCGCTCCGGCTTTTTTGGGATAACAACGGTTCTGCCTTGATGATCGGTTACGGTTGCAAAACCTTCCGATGCTTTTTTGTCCTGCTTCCCGCCTGCCCATACCGGCAAAGCTGCGAGCATCACAACCAAGATTGCTAATGAACAGAGTTTTTTACACATAGAATCCTCCTTTATAGACTTAGATAGACGTTAGCATAATCTTCTGAATAAACGCAACCCCGTCTGCAAGCTCTTTATCGTCAGGGTGTCCTTTGCCTAAGCCGCCGAACAGCTTGAATGGACCGAAAGTATCAAATCCCTTGCATTCAAATTCACCCAATACGGTAAATCCGTTTGACTGTAAATAACCGGCAAATTTTTTCGCATACCGACCTTTTCCCATTCCGCTTGTACATACGACAAAGGCAGGGTTCGGAAGTTTATGCCGGTGATGTTTCAAAAATGCATATATCGATTTATGAAATCTTCCCGCATATATTCCCGAAGCAAAGCCTACACAATCATATTCCGAAAAATCGATATTTTGAGCTTGCTCTACTTTAAACAGCGTTACCGGCATATCTTGTGCCATTGCCGTAACTACTTTTTCCGTATTTCCATGATGAACCGATGCATAGATAATAGCCGCTTTTTTCATAAAATCTCCCGATAAAAATGTTAAAACTCCATGTCGAGCAATGTGTTCTCATTATCCGGCACTCGTGTGTTTTTAATGGAACGATTGTACTACTTTTCAGATACCGATGCAAATGATAAATCAGGGTAAACGCATCAGGTCGTTTTTTTAACATTCCCGCGGAAAAATCGATACTATTCGACCAGAACTGCCAAGGATGGCAGTGGTTCCATATAGTAGCGATGTTTTGTGCGTGCACAAAACTCGCCTTCAACTGATGTACATGGATGTACAACAGTTGAAGATGGTTCAAATGGTCTCACAGTCTCAATTTTTCCGCGGTTTTTATTTACTCTACCTGATGCGTTTACCCGCCTGTTGAAAAAAATGTGCGAAATTTTATTTCCTTAAAATGCAACAGTTGAACAAAATATGAATTTTGGAAACTGTTGCATTCGTGCGCGAAAAGCGCACACATCAATACGCAAGTTTTCGAAAGAAAACTTGACGGTTAAGGTGAGCGGCGTCATTGTAGACGCTCACCTTATACCTATGAAATTTCGCACAGAAGGAAGGCAACCGCTAAAAATATTTTTAATGCGGTTGCCCTGCCGATAAATATTCCGGTATGGAAAATAAGCTCTTGGCGTGATAAAATCAGCATAAGGAGAATTATGACACCAGAAGAAATAAAGAAACTCATTCAAAACGGTGAAAAAATAGATGTTGAATTTAAAGAATCAAAGAATGCTTTATCGAAAGACGTATATGATTCCGTTTGTTCTTTTAACAATAGAAACGGCGGTCATATAGTATTAGGAGTTAACGACAAAAGGGAAATTACCGGCGTTAATCCTGACAAGGTTGATAAAATAATAAAGGAATTTACAACAGCTATTAATAATTCGCAAAAAATATATCCGCCTTTATACTTAACACCTGTTTCAATAGATATGGAAGGCAAGAAGCTTATTTATATCAGAGTACCAAAAGGCTGTCAGGTGTGCAGGCACAATGGACGCATTTGGGATAGGTCTTACGAGGGTGATATAAATATTACCGATAATGCGGAACTGGTATATAAGCTTTATGCGCGGAAACAAAGCACCTATTTTGTAAATAAGGTCTATCCTAATTTGGGAATAGATTGTTTAAACTCAGCGGTAATTGAAAAAGCACGAAAAATGGCTATTGCAAGGAATCAAAATCATTTATGGAAGGGTATGAATGATGAAGAACTTCTGAGAACAGCTAATTTAATTTTAATTGATCCGGAAACAAACAAAGAAGGTATTACCTTAGCTGCAATTTTATTATTTGGAAAAGACAACGCCATTATGTCCGTTTTATCACAGCATAAAACGGATGCACTATTTAGAGTAGAGAACAAAGACCGATATGATGACAGAGATGTCGTCATTACCAATCTGATTGACAGTTATGATAGGCTTATCAACTTTGGCAGAAAGCATTTGAATGACTTGTTTGTTTTAGAGGGCATTGTTAATGTCAATGCAAGAGATAGGATACTCCGAGAAGTAGTTTCCAACACATTAGCCCACAGGGATTATTCAAGCGGCTTTCCTGCGAAAATGATTATTGATGATGAAAAAATTACTATCGAAAATAGCAATGTAGCACATAGAATAGGCGTATTGGATTTGCAAAAATTCGAACCGTTTCCTAAAAATCCGTCGATATCTAAAGTCTTTAGGGAAATTGGAATTGCCGATGAGCTTGGTTCCGGTATGCGTAACACCTATAAGTACACACAACTGTATTCGGGAAAAAATCCTATTTTTGAAGAAGGAGATATATTCAGAACGATTATTCCACTCAAGAAGATTGCAACAGAAAAAGTCGGCGAAAAAAATGTCCCTCAGAATGTCCCTCAGAATGTCCCTCAGAATGTCCCTCACAATAAGAAGGAGCTGATTGAATTTATAAAGGCAAAGGTGAGGTCAAATAATAAGATTACAAGACAAGCTATTGCAGATAGTGCCGGCGTAAGTGTAAAAACTATCCAGAGAACCATAAAAGAGATAGAGAATTTACGATATATCGGTACCGGAAATAACGGATATTGGGAATTGAATGAATAGTTGTGAATTACAAAAGCGAGAATTTGAAAAGGTATCAACAACCCCGACGCAAGCGTCGGGGCACAGTGCTCAATGTTTCGCACTGTGTGTTCTATAAGGTGGTTGCAGTCGGGTTTAATACCCTTTGTTACGACGCAGAGCGTCGGGGTATTAACCCCTCCGCACGAATAAAACGATCGGCGTATGGAATTAGATTTTAAGCATGCTTCATTACAGGAAATAATTGACTATGCACCCGATCTCCGTAGGGAGGCATATATAGATGCGACGCTGCGGATGCAGGCGGATGATAATATCGTTGGGCTGTTCGGCTCTGCGTATTCGGAAGCTCAGTCTCCCGTCATCGACGAGGCGCTCATCTACGGCTGCGGTCTTGTGCCGGTGCCGATTGTCGGAGTGGACGCCTTTATTTTTAAATATGGTGATTATCCTGCCTGCGATGCAATCAAGAGTACGGTGATATATTTAACGACGCAAAAGTGTCCGCTGCTGTATTCTTCCAAGATGTATGTACTTGACGGCTGTTGCCCTGCCGTCGAAACCGCATTCCGGCAGTGTACGCAAAAAACTGTGCATATATACAACGATGCGGAAACACTCAAGACAGTGCTGCAACAGGTGTACGGCTGCAAGTATTCCGCTGCCCGCTATCAAGAAGCGAAGTCTGCCTTTCTAATATTGAGCGGCTTGTTGCAGCAGCTTGAGCAAAGTGCACTTTCCGGCAATGACTTTGGGGTGCTCGCTTTTTATTCCCGTTTTATCTTTGAGCTTGAAGAACGAATCGCTTTCTTGACGCGGGTGTGCGAATTGCTTTCTTCCGCAGCAATCGGCGAACATTCATCTCATTCACCGGAAAAACGAGTGCCTGTTTCAATTCATTGTCCCGACGGCATCATACAAAAAATCAAACCGGCTTCCGGA
This sequence comes from Treponema sp. OMZ 805, assembly GCF_050937395.1. NCBI lineage: Bacteria > Pseudomonadati > Spirochaetota > Spirochaetia > Treponematales > Treponemataceae > Treponema > Treponema sp. OMZ 805. The sequence continues at coordinate 17,255 of NZ_JACCLP010000004.1, forward strand.
AATTATTTTAAGCCGGTATGGGTGCAGGCAGGGTGTTCCGCCGATATTGCATGCGCAGGATGTATCTATCCGGCCGGTCAGTATGTGGGGTATTAAAGCCGATAACGTGAGGATATGGACTCTACAGAATCAACCCAACTCGAATCAGCTTCGATGAATACACTTGACGGGGACGTCCCAAGAGTTTGTTACTTTTTCGCTATTCCCGTCGAGCGTGTTCAAAATCGCACAGATAGCACGATTTTGAACATCGCATTTCAGGGTAACCTGCTCTGAAATGCGATGTTTTCGAACAGGTTAATTACCAATACAACGAATTTTGAGCGAAATACTCTCAAATCGTCGCTTCTACTGACAAGATGCCAACCTTTTCCGCCAGTCTTGCGATTACATTTACTTAATCGCCTGTGCGCCGAAGCCTTTGACTGCACCGAACAGTTTTACAGCATCATCTTGCGGATATCTGTTTGCAAACATCGACACATCAGTTTGAACTTTCATCGTTTGGTTCATTCCCATTGCGCGTCTGAACTCGTTAGCGGGGGAATTCGGATCATAGTCGGTTTTTTCTTTATAGGTAGCGTTTAAGAAACCTGCCAAATATGCTTGGTTTAAAACTTTTTTAAGCGGAGCTACGTCTTTCAGCTCCTCGTTGCCTTCGGCGCTGTTAAAGCGTTCAACGTCTTCAAAGTCTTTTACCCATACGTATTCAAATGTACCTAAGCCCGGCAGGGTTACATCCGCTTGTTTGTTCATAAAAAATCGATTGTTATCTACAAGTACCTTTCGTCCGTTTTCCATAGAAGCAGGGCTGTCGATACGGCAGCGATCGATTGCAGACAGTGTAGAAAGCCCGATAATGTTGTGGTGTATATTCACCTCAACCTTCGTCATAACGCGGAATCCGTACCCCATATCCTCAAAGGCATGCGTGCGTGGCCATGTAAACAAAACAGTATTATATGCGAACTCCAGCGTTATGGCGGTCGGTTTATTTTCTTTTCCCCAAATTTCGCAAGCAGACATCGCATTTGCAGTAAAAACATTATTCAAAATTTTAACATCGCCTGAACCGCCGAACTGGATGGCAAAATTGGAAGCGTTATTAAATACGCAGTTTTGAATAAGCACATCGCATTTCATAATGCTGCCGCCGAATATCGCCTTTTCTGTTGTAATGGATTTTTCACCGCCATTAACGCCTTCTCCCGGCGGCAGGATGAGCATACCGGTTTCCACACCGGCAGGTTTGCCTTTTGTCGGATGGTAACCGTTGGAAGCTCCTTTATCGAAGATGATACCGTCGATGACAAGTTTTTTTCCCTGACCGTCTTTAATATCAAACTCCATCGCCTTATTTGCGCGGCCTGTTCCGTTTGATGAGGCCGGCGGCATAACGAGCGTGCGGTATTTTAAAACGTCCCGTTTTGAAAAGTCTTTGGAATATCCTCCGTAGATTTCTACAGGGTTTTTTATCATGATAAAACCTTTGTCCCGTACGCCGTAATAATTGCCTTCCGCAACATATAACTTATCACCGGGTTGCACTTTTTCGGCAGCCTTTTCGATGTTTTTAAACGGAGCATCTTTTGTACCCGCGTTTCCATTCTTACCGGTCTCTTTTGAAACGTAGTACTCTGCAGCCATTACGTTTGCTAAAACGAGACAAACCGCTAAACACGTTGTAATTGCTTTTTTCATATACACCTCTCAATTTAAGGGAGAATGCTTGTGTGCTTCCCTTTATGTTTAATGTAGCATAATTACCATAGTTTTGTAAATTATTTTAAAGGCTGACAGATTATTGCCTTATAACATTTCTGCGATAAAAATGTTATCGTTATTTGCAGAATAGGGAGATGGAGCCGTGCAGCTGTGGAAATTTTACAAAAGAACGGATTTAAGAAACTGCTCAATGTGGATTGGGGCGGTAAGTATTTTCATGTCCCGCTTCATAATCCTTAAAATCCGCATTCAGCAAGGCTCTCATAGGCTATAATGCAATGACTTTTTATACTTAATCCAATCTTTTTATTTTGATAAACCGTACTTCTTGTCTGTAAGCGCTTACTATCGTAATAATTGAGGCCAGTATTAAAATTCCACCGTTTACCAATAAATCTCTTTTAACCAGCTTTGCGATGTCCGGTTCGGTGATTATAAGCTCCGGCGTTTCTTTTAAAACATCGAAAAAGCCGATATGCTCAATATCCGGACCCTCATTTACAGCATCGTATATACGCCAGCCGTATTCCAATACGGTTGCCGCTGCGAGCGCTATGCCCAGTACAATCAAAATCATAACGATGGCTTTTACGGTTAATTTTTTTCCCAGTCGTTTGTATACAGTATAGGATATTGCGCTGAGTAAGACTGGAATCGCCCAAACATAGAGGTTCATTTTTCCGACGATAACATACAGTAAGATTCCCGCTAATGCAACGCCGATAACGCCCAATGTACCGAGTAAAAAATTTTCTTGCGTGTTTTTGTCTTTTTCTTTTTGAGCGGTAAGATCGGCTTCTTTTTCCGCCCGCTCAGCTTCGGTTAGATACAGGTATTGTAGTCCTATTTGAAACAACCGTATCGTTCCATCATTTTTACCATAGATAAATCCGCCGGATTTATACTTATTTTCTATCAGGAATGGGATAACGGTATCATTCAGCAAATCAAATGTTTTCTTATAGTTCCCTAATGCCGGCGTAGGATATTCAAAGATTAATGTTGCGTTATCGATACGCGTTTTTACCTTTTTTATTTCACAAAGCCGCGACTGCAAGAGGGCGAACAAGTCTTCTCCATTTTCTGCCTTAGAAGCGCCGATGGTAAGGATACATTTCTTCGCATTGGCATCTACGTGAAAAATCGTATAAAACCCTTGCAGCATTCCTGCATATACATTCTTATATTTTTTAAATTGATAATCTTTAGATAAAAAGTCTAAACTTCCCATGAGTGTTCCTCTTTGAGTAAATGAGTTGCGCCGCAAATAATTCGACAGCTGTCGAGTTTATTCTTTTTTTATATAAAGATAAAGAGGCCGACTCAGAGTAAACGCATCAGGCTATTTATTCGTGCGGAGGGTTTAATACCCCGACGCTTGCGTCGTAACAAAGGGTATTAAAGCCGACTGCAACCACCTTATGAGAACAACAACCCCGCGGAAAAATTGGGGTTGCTACGTAGCCCCTCTTTTTTTGAAAATAACTTTTCCGTCAGCCTTTTGAAAATAGCCTGTCCGGAAGTGTACGTCCGTGTACACTTCCGGACGCGAGTTTTTGCATCGCAAAAACATCGCTTCTGTTTTGAACCACGGACATCCTTGTCCGTTCTGAAACTACAAGGCGCGAGCAAAAAACACCCGCAGGCATGTTGAAAAGTGTACATCCGTGTACACTTTTCAACGTCGAGTTTTGCTGCGCAAAAACGTCGCTGTTGCTTATAACCCCGGACATCCCTGTCCGTCCTGATACGTTGAGGCTTTTTCAGTAGCGGCACGGATGCCGCTGGTTATATCAGAAGCGATGGGGATGTCTCAAAAGTTGGTTACTTTTTCGACATCCCCGCGAGTTTAAAATCAAGTCTTTACACAGTAATGACTTAATTTTAAACATCGCATCTAAATCTAAGGAAACTGTCCAAAAACTGAAGTTTTTGGACAGCCCTTCGCTGCCAAAAGTGTACAAGGATGTACACTTTTGGCAAGGCAACGCCGTAGACGGTATGCATATTTTCAAAAGGAAATATTACGCGATAATGCCCATCTCTTTTCCGACTTTTTCGAAGATAGCGATAGCGCGGTCAAGCTGTTCGGTGGTGTGCCCTGCCGTTACCATACAGCGGACACGTCCGGTGCCTTTGGGTACGGTGGGAAATACAATCGGTCCGATGAATAAGCCGTTATCGAACAGCTTTTTGGAGAACTCGAGTGTTTTTGCCTCTTCTCCGATGATGACCGGCGTAATGGGTGTTTCGCTGTGTCCGGTGTTAAAGCCGAGGTGGGAGAGTTTCTCTTTGAAATAGCGGGCGTTTTTCCACAGCCGGTCGGTGTATTCGGTTGATTCCATCAGCATTTTGATAGCTTCGATACAAGCGCCGATAGCGGCGGGCGGGAGTCCGGTGGAGAACAGGAAGGGGCGTCCGCGGTTTTTCAGCCAGTCGATGGTAACCTGCTTACCGGCAACATAGCCGCCGACAACGCCGATTGCTTTGGACAGGGTACCGATTGCAAAGTCTACTCTGCCGTGCAGGTGGAAGTGGTCAACGGAGCCGCGTCCGCTTTCGCCTAATACACCGCTGGCATGGGCGTCATCCACGTAGGTTAAGCATTCGTACTTTTCCGCAAGTGCAACGATTTCCGGCAGCTTGGCAATGTCGCCGTCCATGGAGAACACGCCGTCAGTGATGATGAGGATGTTGCGGTAGTTGGGGCGCTTCTCTTTTAAAACCCGCTCCAAATCCGCCATATCGGAGTGTTTAAACACTGCCTTATCCGCTTTTGAAAGGCGCGAGCCGTCGATGATGGACGCATGGTTTAGTTCATCGGATAGGATGAGGTCTCCCTTATCGGTAACCGCTTGGATAACACCGGCGTTGCAGTTAAAGCCCGACTGGAAGGTGAGTACTGCTTCTTCCCGCTTGAATGTAGCAAGCAGGGTTTCAAGTTCATCGTGAATCTTCATGTTTCCGATGATGGGTCGGACAGCTCCGGCTCCCGCGCCGTAGGTTTCAATCGCTGCGATTGCCGCCTTCTTTAAGCGGGGATGGTTTGCAAAGCCCAGATAGTTATTTGATGAAAGGTTGATAACTTTCTTTCCATTAATAACGCATTCTGCTTCGTTCGGCCCGTCAAGAGTTACCGGTACCTTATACAAGCCTTGATCTTTTAATTCCTGTACTTTTTCTTGTAAAAAAGCCATTTCGTGAATATTGCTCATCGTTTTCTCCTCTTCAATGAAATTTAATACTCATTGCAACGTTTCTTTATTTTTGTGCCGAATGATAGGCAACGCCGAGCCGCTTGCTCAGTTTTTCCAGCATATCGACGGTCATGGTTTCCAGATCGTATTCGGGTTTCCAGTTCCATTCTTGCCGTGCGCAGGTGTCATCGATGGAGTTCGGCCATGAATCGGCGATTGCCTGCCGCATGGGGTCAACCTTGTAGGTCATCTGAAATTTAGGGATGTGCTTTTTAATTTCCGCTGCGATAATTTCCGGTGTAAAGCTCATGGAAGCGATGTTGAAGGCATTGCGGTGGACTAAGTTCGCCTCATCTGTTTCCAGAAGCTGCTGCACTGCTTTGAGGGCATCGGGCATATACATCATGTCCATATAGGTGCCTTCCTTAATAAAGCACTCGTATTTTTTGTTCTTGAGCGCTTCGTAATAAATGTCAACGGCATAGTCGGTAGTGCCGCCGCCCGGAGGAGTTGTATACGAAATAAGACCGGGGAACCGTACGCCGCGGGTATCGACGCCGAAGCGTTTGTGGTAGTAGTCGCAGAGCAGCTCGCCTGAAACCTTTGTTACGCCGTACATCGAGGTCGGCCGCTGGATGGTGTCCTGAGGCGTTTTGTCTTTCGGAGTTCCCGGCCCGAATGCCGCGATGGAGCTGGGAACAAAGAACCGGTACTTATTTTCCCGTGCGATTTCCAGCATATTGTATAATCCGTGGATGTTGATATTGAACGCCATTTGCGGATCGCGCTCTGCAACGGCGGAAAGGAGCGCTGCTAAGTGTATAACGGTATCGACCTTATATTTTTTACATACATCCGCAACCTTTTGCGGCTCCAATACGTTTAATTGCTCAAAAGGCCCGGACTCAAGCACTTCCGGCATGTCTTTTTTTACTACATCACTTGCAATAACATTACTGCCGCCATAGGTCTTGCGCAGGTGCATAACCAGCTCACTGCCGATTTGACCGAGGGCTCCTGTTACCAATATTGTTTTCATATTACCTCCTATAAAAACTTTTGCAGGAAATATCAATTTCCGAAAAAAGTTTTTAGCCGTGCGCAGTACGCGCACACATACAATAATCGAGTTTGCAACGCAAACTTGAGATAAAAAGTACCGGCGCAATTTTAGACGGTACTTTTTATCGTGCCTCCTCAGATAATACACTTTTACCTTCGCACGAAATTTTAAATAAAATTTCGTGCATTTTATTTTAAGGAAGGACAAATGCATCAGACAAATATGTAAAAACTCAGAATAAGAGTTTACCGCATAGAACCGACGCTTTTGAAAAGAGACTTTTCGTTAGCCTTTTGAAAAGGGAGCGGTAGATACAAGAAGATAGGCAAAAAAGCACCGTAGGCGTATTTTTAATACGTTGAGGATACTTTTTTGCCGTACGACACAGTAGATACCCCTCTATTTTCAAAAGAACAGGTTGAACAGCCCCAATTATTTTGCGGGGATATTAGGTAACTGTCTGATGCGGTTGCCCTAATATATTTAGTATATCACCGCTGTTCCGATTTTGCTATAATAAAATAATGAATGACACTATTTTGACGGATGAAGCCAAGGGCTTCATGAAGAAAAAGAATTTCTTGCCGGTTCTTTCCGGACTCTTTATCGGTGTATTGGTGCTGTCGAATATTTTGGCAGTAAAAATGGTGCAGATTGGTCCCTTCGTATTTGACGGCGGTACGCTGCTTTTTCCGTTTTCGTATATCTTCGGCGATGTGCTGACTGAGGTATACGGCTATCGGGATACGCGGAAAGTCATTTGGACAGGCTTTGTCGTCCTTATTTTTATGGCGTTCAATGTCTGGTTGGTGAGTATTCTGCCGGCAGAGGGCGGCTGGAATCTGCAAAGCGATTTTAATAATATTTTGCTGCAAATGCCCCGCATCACTGCAGGCAGTATCTGCGGTTACTTTATCGGCGAGTACAGCAATTCTACCGTTCTTTCTAAAATGAAGATACTTACCGACGGCAAACACCTGTGGATGCGCACCATCGGCTCAACTTTGGTTGGAGAGCTGCTGGACAGTATCATTTTTGTAGCGATTGCCTTTTCGGGAATGTACGCATCTTCCGTTTTAATTGTGATGGCTTTTTCAAATTATCTTTTTAAGACGATGATAGAGGTTGTCTGTACGCCCTTTACCTATTTGGTTGTCAACTTCTTTAAAAAATACGAACAGCTTGATACCTATGACTATGGAGAGCGGTATAGTCCGCTGCCGTAGTCCTTTTGGAAATATACGACGCATCTGCGTTGTCGCTTCATAAAAAACAGTCCTCAACGTACATCAAGTACGCCTGCGGGTGTTTTTTATACGCTCCTAGCATCTGCACCGTCTATTTCCAAAAGGCATTTCAGAACCGCCACGGACGGCGGTGGTTCCTCGCAGTAGCGACGTTTTTGCACAGCAAAAACTCGCCGTCAGCAAATGTACACGGATGTACGTTTGCTGACGATGTATCTACGCCGTCTCTTTGCAAAAGCGCTGGAGGTGTGTGCATCTGAGTTGTCGCTGATACAGTATCGAGTTTTGCCAAGGGCAAAACTCGAAGCTAACAAATAACTCTATATCAGAAAAAACGCTAAAAGACAGGATAAAACGCTCATTTTATGGCGTTTGTAGTACATATTTTTAATCAATTATCTTACACTTTATCTTTCAAAAGAACTGTGTATCTCTAACTATGTTTATACTAAGCTATGGACATATTTTTGTCAGTATCTCCCGCGTGTAAAAGCTCTTCCGCCTTTGAAGGTCGCGCCCTTTGCGTATTTTGCAATGTCCGAACCGCTCCGTCCAAGACCGCTTCCGCCTGATGTACAGAGTGTAACAAGTTTCTTTCCGCTCCAGTTTTGGCTTTCGACAAAGGTATACATGATCTTCGGCACATATCCCCACCAGATAGGATAGCACAAAACAACGGTGTCGTAACCGGATATGTCAATCTTGTTCGCGATTGACGGACGGGATTTCGGATCGTTACACTCGATTGTAGTGAGTGATTTTTTGTCATTCCAGTTCAGATCGGCAGCGGTGTATTTGTGGACAGGATCTATTTCAAAAAGATCCGCCCCCATCGCGCTTGCAGCATTTTTCGTCATTTCTTCCGTCGTACCGGTTGCGCTAAAATACACCAGTGCCGTTTTTGCTGAAAGTCATGCTGCCATACCTGCGCTCATTAAAACTGAAAGAATAAGTTTTTCCATCTCTTGTCTCCTATAAGTAAAAAATCTGAGGAAAATCTCCCTTCGTCAATCTTATCTATATCCTACTTATGAAGTAATCGCGCTTGCACGATTTTGACATCCTTGTTTTTCTTTGCAATATTCAAAACCGCTTCTTCAAGTTTACGTTTTTTCGCCGCTTTTTCCGATGCAAAAAGTTCAAGTTGGCTGTTGTCGCTGCCGACATCTACTCCAATCCCGATAAGCCGGACGGATAGCGCGGTGTCGAAACGGGAAAAAAATAGCCGTTGCGCCCGCTCGTATAAATCCGCAGAATCGTTAATCAAAGAGCCGCTCTGCTGCGCTGATACGGTAGTAAAATCAGCATACCGTATTTTAATATGTACGGTGCGGCTTTGAATGCGCTCATCAAGAATGCGGCACATCAACTCAGCGCTCAGCTGAAATAACACATCGGAAATTTCATCCTTTTCATGCAGATCGGTTTCAAACGTGCGTTCCGTACTGATAGAATGGCTTTTCCGCTCTTCATTAAAAACATGCGCCATATCTCCGCGGACGGCTTGATATAAAAACGTACCGGCGGCATTCCCGATAATCAGTTGTAAAACGGATTCCTGCTGTTTGAGAATTTCGGCAATAGTCGTCAGACCTGCCTCCGCAAGTCTCGCACGAGTTTTGCCGCCGATTCCCCATACATCGCTTAAACGCAGCGACTGCATAAACGCCGCTTCTTTGCCCGCCGGAATAACAAGCAAACCGTCCGGCTTCGATTGCCCCGACGCAATTTTTGCAATGTACTTATTGGAAGCTGCCCCTACGGAAACGCGCAAACCGGTTTGTTCAAAAATGGTAGTTTTCAGCCGCCGGGCAGCTGTTGTAGTATCGCCGAATATTTTTTCCGTACCGCTCATATCAAGAAAAGCTTCATCGATGGAAAGCTGCTGTATATCGGGACTGAAGTTTTTAAAAATATTCATAATCTCTTTCGATTTTTCATAGTAACGCTGCATTCGTGTTTTGATAAATATCCCCTGCGGACACAAGGCTCGTGCACGGGCTATCGGCATCGCAGAATGGACACCGAATTTTCGCGCTTCATACGACGCAGTTGAGACAACACCCCGCTTACCAAGCCCGCCGACAATAACCGGCTTCCCGCGATATGCCGGATTATCGAGCTGCTCTACCGAGGCAAAAAAAGCATCTAAATCAACATGAAAAAATACCGGATTATGAATCATTTTGAGCTAACCTTAACATCGCATAACTATTATATCATAACTTTGATAAAATCCAGCTGCCGGCATTCAGAATATTGAAGAACACCAAGATAGAATGATGCATGGTTTTATGCTATAATGATAGAGATGAAACGAAATAATGCTCCGCAGCAAACGCATTTTATCGGCGTTCTCCTCCCAGAGGATATAACCCTTACTCTGGAAGATTGCCGTCGTTATATGAACGAGGCTTACGGTTGCAAATCCGGACATGGAACTCCAATTCACGTTACACTTGTCCCACCGTTCAGACTGCCGGAAGATTATACAACCGATGATTTAATCAGCGCGATTGAAAAAGAAGTCTTGCCCAAATGCTTAGGTTTTACTGCTCATATTGATAACTTTGATGCGTTTGGAGATAGAACGCTGTTTGCAAATGTCATTACAGATGAAAATTGGACAAAGCTCCGTGATAAAACAGTACAAGCAATTATCAACGCCTGTCCGGGCTGCACTAAAAAAGACAAAAAGCCTTTCCAGCCTCACGCAACTGTTGCAAATCGGGATATTCCTACCGGAGTAATGACCAAGGCGATTCAGGTAATGAACGAGCTGAACCTTGAGGAAGACTTTCCGGTTGATAACATCACGATTTTTGAACGGAAAGGCAACAGGTGGGAAGCGGGGGTTACTTTAGAATTCAGAGTAAACGCATCAGGTCGTTTTTTTTAATCTCCCCGCGGAAAAATTGATACTATTCGACCAGAACTGCCAAGGATGGCAGTACCGTGAAATCTTATTAATCGGCGCTTATGCGAAAGGAGAATGAAAATGACAGCTGAGAAGATTTTTGAAATTCCACAAATGTCTGCGGATTGGATCAGGAATGAACTGAATAAGAAATTCCCACCGGATGAGGCGGAAAAGAAGTATCGGGAGATTATTGAAATCTACGAAAAGTTTGCACATGATGCACCGAGTATCGGAGGCAAAGACAATCCGATGTCGAAAAACTTTTACGGTGCGCTGTCGGCTTTTGCGTATTATGAATGTATGAACCGCAGTATGTCACCCGATGAAATTACGAATATGTGTTATGGTATGATGATCGGCGATAAAAAAGGCGGTCAGCTTTCTCGGTTCAATCTTAACAACAGGCTGGTGCAAGCGCTTTTCCACGGGCTTTTCTCACTCAGGGCAAAGAAGCTGAACAAGCACAAAGAAGACGGCTCATGGAACAATACATGGGGAATGAAAATAAATCCGCTGCATCACAAACAAGGAATCAGTATTCACCTGGTTGGGTGTCCCATCGCCGATTTTGCAAAAAAGAATGGATACGGTGAATTGATGCCGTATTTTTGCGAAACGGACAAGGCGGTGATGGAACATTTCGGCGGCACTCTTTACAGGGAACATACCGTTGCCGAAGGATATGAAGACTGCGACTATTGGATAAAGAACAAAGGAGAATAACCAAACAGCAATCCTATGATACTATTTGTGTCTGCCAAAATCATATCAAGCTTACCTCGCGTAGTTCGCTAACTACGTTCTGATCGAGGTACAGTTTTCCGGCTCATGCAAAAAAAGCTTGTTTGTTTTTAGGCTTTGCGTGACCGGCGAGGTTTTCAGTAAAATTGCATTGCGCAGCCTCAAGCAGTTTGATGAATGCCGAGACAGATGTTTAGGAGCGGGTCCGGTAGCATTTTTACTTGTTTGATAATTGTTTCGTAGGACATTGAGGGGATACTGTGTGTTAATATTGATATATAAACTTTTCCAGTTGTATATCTTTACTTTTCAGGCTTTTGTTTTTTATAAAACTACTCTTTTTTCGCATAACACTGACTTTTCTTAATCGATTCAAGATCGCAGTGGAACTGTTGTACAATTTATTTTAAGTATGCATCAGATTTCTTTTGCACATCACAATCAGTTTTCAGGATTAATTTTCTTATTGGAGTGCTCGCGTACTTTATTTTTACATCCCTAGTTTTTTACATTGCTCGACCCAGCGGATAACCGTACAGATATATACTTTAAACACCGGTGTCGCTTGCCCCACATTATATCCTTCCTTTACGTGCTGATTGCGCCCAGTTTTAAGTCTCTACTATATGCAATATTAGCCAGTATGATTGATTTTTATTGTTATTTCAAACCAATTAGCTATATATCATTAAATAAAGTTAATTGCATTTTATTGGTTTGTTCCTTTTCTGTTTTTTTCTTTTGTCTTGCAGATCTTTCCGTTATCATATCTCCAAGATGTTGCTCGATAACTTCATGAATTTTATCTTGTGAACTATCAACTTCTATTTTATCATCTTTATCATCGCCTTGAATAGGATTTTTGATTTCATCAGTTAAGTTTATCCTATCATGATCTTTTATTCCGTCATCACATTTATTTAAGATATACTCAGGTATGAGCTCATATTCAATTGGATTTATTTGAAATAAATAATCATTTTCTATATGAAATGTTTCATTTATGAATTTTTTAAACACATTATCAATTTCTTTGATCTGCTTATCTTCAAAATTACCATCTTCAGGATTTTCTAAATTTAACAAACGATAACATTGAAGTTTTTCATATCCTACAGAGGTATTATGATAAGCTTCAAGTAATTTAACATTACTCCTAATAATTCCTATTACACTCTTGTATGTAAAATCAGGTATGTAGCATTGAATTTCTTTCTCCCCTTTAGTTATTTCTCCTTCGGTCATTGGGATAAATAATTCGCCTTTGTTTATAATAGGTATATTTCTTTTGTGAAATAGGTTAGACAATAATTGATATCCCATATTTTTTTCATTTTCAAATTCAAATAACCGTCTTAAATATATAAGTGAAGTTAAAATCGATTTAGAAGAAATATTTTTCAAAGCTATTTGCTTATAAGATAGAATATCAGACTTTGTTATATCTTTCTCAAGAATACGTCCATTTTTATTTTCTAAAAAAAATGCTTTTGCGCCTATTTTATCATTAAGATTATAAATTGAATCAATAACTACACTGAAATCATGTGATAGCAAAAGTACTGTTTTATCATGAAAGTTCTTTTTGCCTATAAATAATTTGTTCAGTATTGCAAATTTTTTATTCCCATCAAATGAAGAAATAGGATCATCAAGAATTATTAAATCAGGCTTTTGTTTTATTGCATCATACATGAATAAAATTAACGCAAAAGCATTTCTTTCGCCATAACTCAAAGTCTCTGAACCTGAAGTAATAATTTCATTAAACTCATTATGGTACAATACCAGTCTAGATTCTTCATCTTTTTCTATCATGTCAACTTTATAGTTATAACCGGCGTATTCAAGAAAATCATTTATATCTTTTTTATAGAAATTCACTTTTTTTACTATGAGATTCTTTTGTTTTATTATCTTACCTTTTAAATTTCCAGCTTTCTTGATTAGTTCATCAATAGCAGCATTTATAGAACTTACTGATTCAGCCATTTTCGCAGAATTTAGATTTTTTAAAAGAGGAAGATCAATCTTCAATGAAGATATTGTCGCAACTATATCATCAATATCTTTAAAAGATTGATATCCTATATTTTGCATACTTAATATTTTACTATATAGTGTTTCTATTTCTCCATTTACTGCTATCAAATAATTCTTTTGCTCAGGTGAAATGCCATCAATATTTATCTTTATTTTATTGATTTGTGTTTTTGCATCATCAGACAAGAAGATGGATAGTTTTTCTAATAACTCAATCATTTTCAGTAAATGTTCAATATATTTTGGTTCATATTCTTTTTTTATTTTTTGAATTATTTCCTTTTTAGCTTCTATATTATCAGAAGAACAAAACGGACAACACTTACCAATAGATAAATAATCATTTCCAGTTATATGCCACTGTAACCATTTTACAGTATTTTCACTCTTTAAAAACGGCTCATATACCTCTAATCCCGTAGGTATGTTCTCTAATTTATTACCCTTTGCTAATCCCTTACCCATGGTTCCATTTGCAGCCCATCCAGTTTTTGTAGCTTTAAAATCATCTATAAAATTTTGCAATAGTTTACCAATTTCCTTTATTGTTTCATTCTGTGTAAATAAATTTTTAACTTCATTAACAAGTTCTTCTATTTTCTCTTGATTCTTTATATAGTTTTCGTCTTTTATAAAAATTTCGAAACTGTTTTTAATTAATTCTATTTTCTGAAAAAGAATTGTATTTACGTATTCCTCATTAAATATTAAAACTTTCGACAATTTATCAATACCGCTTATGGAAGGAGTTATATTTTGATTATCCTTATACTTAAATGGTCTTAAAATATCTAAAGTAGCACCTTTGATAGCCAAAGAAATCGCTTTTGCAATGGTAGATTTTCCTGTACCATTTAATGCATATTTTATATTCAAACGATTTTCAGCTATCTCTATTGAAGCTTCATTTATATTATTGCAATGTTTTATATTAATTTGCATATAAGATAACCTCTATAATTATATATAATAACTTTGATACACACAGAAAGTATATCATCCTATTGGTTATTGTATAGGCACAGATTATTTTATCCTCTATAAAATATGCTACCATGTTAAATTAAAATTTTAGTAATCACCTACTCCCCCTCCACAACCTTCACTTCATCAGCCGTCAACCCATACAGCCCATATACAACAGTATTTATCTGCTTATCTAAAATGTCAACCCGCTGCTGCAAGAATTTTTTATCAGAATCGGATATTGCACTGTTCAGTTGTTCCTGTGCATCAAGCATAGATTTTGCAAGCCGTGTAAGCATTTCGATGTGTTCTGTATTCAATTCCGGTAGAGGGAAAGGTTCAAGATATTTTGTTTTAAATCGGAAATAACCGCCACGTAGTGAAGCACCTGTCTTTTGTAGAAAATACCATGTTACCTTTGAGTTCAATATCGCAAGATAAGCATAATATCTATCATCATTGCTATCATTAAGAATTAAGCCATACGAAGTATCGTTGTAGTAATATTTACCTTCTGAATCAAAACACATTGAAGTTCCAAAGCAAATATCGGGTGTCAGTATTTTTTTACTGGACAATATATGCATATTTCTTGCATTCCATAAAGCGTACCATATCGGATACTTCATAGAGGCAGTTCCTCGTTTTGAAAGACGTGCTTTTATTGATTTGAAATATTCATAGCATTTTGGAAAATTCGTTTTCATTTCATTTTCTGTATAGAAAATAGTTTTCCCATTCGCACTATGATAAGGATAAATCATATACTCCTTTTTATTTATAAAGCTATATCTATTAATAGTTTTACCCGTAAGAATAGGCATGCAAACACTTTTCTCGATTTGAATATATGTTTCAGTTATAGAATTATAACCAGTAATATATTGCTCGTCTAATCTACAATCGGAGAGATAAAATGCTTTATTATCACCGCTTACAATTCCTTGAAATATACCATGAAAAATATCCTTAACGGTGAACTTTTGCAATCTCAGTTTATCGATAAGGGCATTATCAACTGAAGATGCTAACTGCCAAGGGGCACTGTCTTTCAAGACATCCAACGGTAAAACATCAAAATGTAATTCTTCAGCTATCTTTTCAGGTTTAGTCTTAATAAACCTAAATGTATCATTATTATGTGAAAGCGCAATAATACAGGTATACACAGAAGCGGCATTAAACACGAGATGCGATTCAAAGTGAACAATGCTCTTTAGAGCACGATTATCATAAATAAATTGTCTTATACCGGTTCCAAAATCACTATTGATAAATTTATGAGGAAGAATAAAAGACTGTATACCATCTTTATTCAACAAATTAAATCCTTTTTCAATGAAAAGAATGTAAAAATCAAATCGCCCCGTTGCTGCCTTATATTCCTTTTCGTAGAATTTTGCTTCCTCTTCATAATTTTCACGAAGTCCCTGCACTCTCAAATACGGCGGATTCCCAATCACGCAATCAAAACCACCGTCTGCAAATATGCCCGGGAACTGAGCATCCCAGTCAAAGGCGTTCACCTTGCGTTGTTCCTCGATGCCGAACAGTGTTAAATCCTTGCCCGTGTAGTAATCCGTTCCGATAAGGCTGTTCCCGCATTTAATATTGTGTGACATATCCGGTAAAATTTTTTTGTGTTTCTGTATTTCGCTCGGTTTGAATAGTGTAGACTGCCCCCCTGGAGAAAGAGCCTTGCCTTCATTTTCCAAAAGCTTCAAAAAGAGCGAAAGCTTTGTTACCTCCACCGCCTGTGCGTCGATATCCACACCGTAGATATTGTTCAGCAAGATGCGTTTTTTCTCTTCGACACTCAGCTTATACTCCTTTGTTGCTGCATCCTTGTAAATAAGCCCCTTCTTCTCCGCCTGCTCCCGCCGCGCTTCCGCATAATACCAATCCAAGTGCCAGTCCAGCAAATACTGATACGCCCCAACAAGAAAACTCCCCGAACCGCATGCAGGATCAACAAAACGCAAACGGCTTACCTCATCAGGTGTTTTGCCTGCAAGCTTTTTACCGATTGTGTTTTCAACAATGTATTTAACGATATAAGGCGGCGTATAATACACACCCCCTGCTTTTTGTACTTCCGGCTTTTCAAGAATTTCTATGCTGTGCCCGTTCTTTGTTTTGCGCGTAAAGCGGATAATCTTTCCCAAAAAGCGTTCATAAATGGAACCGAGTATTTCAACCGGCAGCACGCTGAACTCATACTGACATTCAGGATAATAGAGCGCATTGATAATACTGATAAGCGTTCTATCCGCAACAGCAAGTTCGTCAAGCCATTGGTCGGAAGCAAACAACCCTGCATTGAATTTAGCATTCGCATTTTCAAAAAGCCGCTGTACATTTTTATAAATAGCCGTTTTTTGCTCCGCGATTTTTTTAAGCTGATTACCTTCTTCAATTTCTTTATCTTCACAAATCCGTAAGAAAAGCAGCCGGTCAATAATTTTCTGCACAGCACCTGTCAAATTGAATGCATCGATTCCGTCATTATGCAGCGCAATATCTTCGGCAAGCACCATCCGCCATTTTTCGATCATATTCAAAATATCATCATCGACGGTCGCCGTTCCCCGCTTATCCTTCGTCCCTTCGTAATAGGTATCGAACTTACCAAGATCGACGGCATCCCAACTGATTTTATCATACAGCGATTCAAATTTTTCAGAGAGCTGATCGTAAGTCAGATAGTCAATGCGGGCAGTGGCAGCCGTGTCTTTTTCCGACGGCTTAATTCGCGTATCATAAATCGCCAATTCCTGAAAGTCCGTCAGCACCGCAATCGGCATCTTTGAGGTATAGGCATACCGCCGCACCTGCAGCGCCGGTTCGGGATTTGTTCTAAGGTCAACACTCGGCTGCTTTGCTTCCACATACATCTTCCGCTCGCCGCCGTAACAAAGCGTATAGTCAGGATGCTTCACCTGCCCGTCCATCACTACGCGGTCTTCGGTAATAACCTCTTGCCGGTCATGCCGCGCTCCTTTCTCGTTTTTGACATCCTTATCAATTCGGCAACGAAGAAATTTTCAAATTTCGAGGCTGCTGAATTGTTATGCTTTTACAACGCAGTGAAAAAGCATAATTAATTTTGCGATGTTTTACGTAAGTAAAACTCGACGTTTAACTTCGGATGCGCTATATTAGCAGCCGAAGTTAAACATCCCATTTCAGACATTCAAGCAGCGGATCGATAAACTTATTGCGTACTTCGCTTTCAACAAAATTCTTGGAAAGATAAAACGCCTCATTCGCCTTAAATTGATTTACCAGCTGCGCCACACGTTCCTTGCGTTCCGCCATCGTCATGTCTTTTGCCTTAATAGACATCGTTTACCCATCCTTCGCTTTCGTATTTGAATATGCCACACATTATAACACACTCGGACGAGTTTGTAAAAACGATACAGTAAAACTTGATTAATAAACCTGTTCGGAATCTTCCGTTTCATAAACAGGTTACCTTGAAATGCGATGTTCTAAATCGTACTATTTGTGCGATTTAGAACTCGTCGACCTATTCGAAAACGCAGTTATCGAATAGGTCTAATATACTCAAAAAGAATGAATCTAAAAAAGGATGCCATTAAAATTTCTTTTCTGAAACTTGACAATCTTCCAGCAAACCCCGAGTTTTCCGGATTCTGTTTCCGACGGTTCAAGCGCCCCCGCTCCTCCTTGAAACATCAGTCTAAATATGGCAATATAAAAAGACTGGAGGCTTGTATGAGCACAAATGTTCAGGAATGTATAAAACCGATTTCATACATAAAGACAAATGCCGCTGATATGATGAATTTTGTGAATGACAGAAAAGAACCGCTTATCATTACACAAAATGGGGAATCACGGGCAGTTTTGATTGATGTTGAATCGTATCAGGAAATGAAGAATGCATTTACTTTGGTGAAAATAATGCAACTTTCTGAAAAGGATGTAAAAGCCGGAAAAACTAAACCGGCTTCGGAAGTTTTTGCAAATTTGAGAAGGCAGTACAAGCTTGGAAATTAAAGAAGTTATTGTTTCTCAATTTGCAGAAGATGATTTGAGTGAAATTGTCGAGTATTATTTTTCTTTAAATCCAAATTATGTAGAGAATATCGTTTCAGAATTTGAAACAAATGTATTGTCTTTACAGCAGTATCCGAAGCGAGGAAGAATAGTTCCTGAATTGGATCGGCAGGGCATTTCACAATATAGAGAATTAATTCAAGGGTACTATAGAATTGTGTATGAAATTTCGGAAGACAAAGTAATAGTTCATACAATTATTGATGGTCGAAGAAATTTTGAAGATATAATCATTTCAAAATTGTCTCGTTATTATGGAAACAACAGCTAACCGCCGCTTAACATCCTTATGGTACCGCAGTTTCGTACACGAATCAAAAAAAAGCATAACGGGGACGTTACAATTCAGCTTGCAGGTGAATATTCTATCGGTATGGAACCATTAGCCTTGTTCCAAACGTTCGTCCTTGACAAACTTTTCCGTTTAATATATACCACTGATATATATCAGTGATATAAAATACTAAAAACAGGAAAGGGGGCGGCAATGGAACAAAAAAAATTACAAACAAAAGACTTTATTTCGATAGGAATTTTTTCGCTGATTTATTCGGTTGTCGCTTTTGTTGTCGGCGGCATAGCGCAGATGACGCCGCTCACGTTTCCTTTAATGCCTGCATGTATTGCGCTGTTTACGGGTACCGTCTTTATGCTCTATGTTGCAAAAATTCCGAAGCGCGGCGCATTAACCTGCCTCGGTGTTATCGGCGGCATTTTGCTTTTTATCACCGGTATGTTTTGGATGATGAGCCTTTTTTTTGTGCTGTTCGGTATTGCGGCCGACTGTATTTGCGCGTCGGGGCATTTTCAGTCGTTTAAAAAAAATCTTACCGCATATTGCATAATGGCGCTTGCTCCCTTCGGCGCATACGTTCCCATGGCGCTGCTTCCCGCACAATTTGACGCTTTTATGAAAAAAAAGGGGAACACAGCCGCCTTTGAGCAAATCATTCACACAATCGGTACGAGCGTATGGGTGCTTCCGGCAATGATTGCAATTACACTGCTGTGCGCCATCCTCGGCGGTTTAATCGGCAAACGCATTTTGCGCAAGCATTTTGAAAAAGCGGGTATTGTGTAGTTGTATGAAACTCGATCCGAGAACAAAATTGTTTATTTTGGCGATTACCGGCATAACGGTATTTTTGAACGACAATCTGTTCATTGAATGTTTGTTTGCGGTTTTTCCGTTTGTTTTGCTGTGTACGGCAAAACGGCTGAAAATTGCATTTTCCTACGGACTTTTGTTCAGTGCTCTTGTTGCGCTGCAGTACATGTTGGTGCCGCTTATGTCGGCGACGGTGGGAAGTATTGTCTATGTGTTTTCGGTATACATCAGAAAACTCATTCCCTGCCTTATGCTTGGGAATTTTTTGATTGCAACAACGCAGGTAAGCCGCTTTATGGCGGCTCTGTATAAAATGCATATTCCCAAAGGTTTTGCCGTTGCCTTGAGCATTACGCTCAGATACTTTCCGACGATGAAGGAAGAGTGGACGTTTATAAAAGAAGCGATGGCGCTTCGCGGATTGTCGACGTCTTTTCCGGCCGTACTGCGCCGGCCGATAAAGACGATGGAATACATTTACGTACCGATGTTGGTTTCCGCTTCAAAAATTTCCGATGAAATTACACAAGCTGCTGTCACGAGGGGTATCGATCACGTGCAGCGCAGAACGTGTATCGAAACCGTGCGGTTTTCCGTTTTCGATGTGCTTGTGCTGGCGGTTTACGCCGGTATTGTGCTGTTGTTTTTACGCTCAAATGGGGTACTGCCGGTATGATGGTGGAATTCAATTCGGTTTCATTTTCATATACCGAAAACGGAACGGGCGCCGTGCACGATATTTCGTTTGCAATACCGGAAGGACAATTCGTCCTTGTGTGCGGTGCAAGCGGGTGCGGCAAAACGACAATAACAAGGCTTATAAACGGACTTATACCGCATTTTTTTTCAGGCAATCTTTCGGGAAGCGTCCGCGTTGCCGGCAGGGAAACGTCCGCCACACCCATAGCGGATATATCGGATACGGTCGGATCGGTGTTCCAAAATCCGCGCACGCAGTTTTTTAATGCGGACACCGACAGCGAAATCGTATTCGGTATGGAAAATCGAGGGATGCCCGTAAACGACATTTTGGAACGCTTGGAAGCCGTAACCGCCGAGTTGAATTTGCAGCGCTTGCGCTGTAAAAATATTTTTGAACTGTCCGGCGGCGAAAAACAAAAAATCGCTTTTGCATCTGCGTATGCCGCTTTTCCGAAAGTACTGGTGTTAGACGAGCCGTCATCCAATTTGGATTATCACTCCATATTGGAGTTGGCGCGTCTTTTAAAAAAAGCAAAAAATGGGGGATTGACGGTTATCGTATCCGAGCACCGGCTGTGGTATGTAACGGATATTATCGACAGGGTGCTTTTTATGAAAAACGGCAGGATTGAAAAAGATTTGAGCGCACGCGAATTTAACGATCTTGCAGAGAAGCCGTACAGCGAGTTCGGTTTGCGGACACGCACATGCATTGTACCGGAATCCAGCCAAGAGTGTAATATGCGTTGCGAAATGGCTGGCGGAACGGACGGCTCAACCGTTTTAACAGCGGAAAACCTGTCGGTGCAAATCGGAAAACACACAATCCTTAACGGCGTTTCGTTTGAAGTTCGTGCAGGAGAAATCCTTGCAATTACCGGTAAAAACGGGTCGGGGAAAACGACGCTGGCACGAGTGCTGTGCGGACTTCAAAAATCTTGCGGTACGGTAAGGTTAAACGCTCGCCGTTTGAACAACCGGGAGCGAAAGAATATTTCGTATATGGTTATGCAGGATGTCGGACATCAACTTTTTACCGACAGCGTACAAGCCGAATGCTCGCTCGGAATCAAAGAAGCGAATGCAGCACAAATAGAACATGCACTGCGCGCTATGGGGTTAAATGAATACAAAGACAGACACCCGCTTGCTTTATCAGGCGGACAGCGCCAACGGCTTGCGGTGGCGGTCAGTATGATTTGCGGCAAACAATTACTTGTCTTTGACGAGCCTACCAGCGGTTTGGATTTACACAGTATGCACCAAGTTGCCCGTTTGCTTAAAGAACTTGCACGGCAAAATAAATTAGTAATCGTTATTACCCACGATTATGAACTCATAGAAACAGCCTGCACGCGCGTGATGAATATTGATTATATCAATAAAACCGGACAAGGAGCGAAAATGCAAAAACAAAAATTATTGCTGTACGGCACCCAAATGAAAAGTCTGGTTGATACGCTGTCGAACAAATCGGCGGAGAAAAACGCAGCGCTTGTACTGCGTATGGAAAGCGAATATAAACACCTTTTAAGCGAACAATCTTTTGCAAACGCAATGCTGGCGCGCCACTTAAAAAAATCAATACTGCCTGCCGTCGCCGCATACAAAATGCTCCTTGCAGCCGGAAAAACAAAAGAGCAAGCGTTTGAAGCCGTGCGCGCTTCCGTGCTGTCGGATTCGGAAAAACAAAAAAGAGCGTTTCAAAAAATCGGTACACTGCCGTTCGGGTTTTCGCTTATGCGTCTTATGACTCCCCTATCGTTAAAAACGACTTTCGGTCCGAGCGGCTGGGATTTTACATGGAAACAAAACGACCGCCGCGCGCTCAAATGGGATTGCAGTCGCTGCTTTTATGCCGATATTTTTACGCAGCACAAAGTAAGCGAACTGACCGCGATTTTTTGCGAAAGCGACGATGTCGTATACGGAAGCATTCCGACAATACGCTGGGCGCGCACGCGCACTATCGGCAACGGCGATGATATTTGCGATTTTGTTTTTTACAATAAACGTACCAAAAATGCACACATCGAAAACAAACGCGGCAAAGACAAGGGC
Organism: Treponema sp. OMZ 805; assembly: GCF_050937395.1. Taxonomy (NCBI): domain Bacteria; kingdom Pseudomonadati; phylum Spirochaetota; class Spirochaetia; order Treponematales; family Treponemataceae; genus Treponema; species Treponema sp. OMZ 805. The sequence continues at coordinate 39,114 of NZ_JACCLP010000004.1, forward strand.
AAAAAGGCGGGAAATCATGTATAAAACGTTACGGTCGCTTAGTGATGTTTTCCGCCGTTTATGTCGTGCAGCAGTATTTTTTCTTTGCCTCTGTGCCGCCGCGCAAGATGTACAACCGGTAAAAAGCGGATACGAAAGCATCGTCGACGGCGTAGCTGCATCCTATGTTGGAAAGAGCGTTCCGGGAGCATGCATTATTATCGCCGAACACGGTACTGCCGTTTTTTCAAAATGCTACGGATACGCAAACCTCGACACACAACAGCGCATACGGCCCGATACCGATTTTTTTGAGTGGGGTTCCATTACCAAAACGCTCGTATGGGTAAGCGCACTGCAACTTGAAGAAAAAGGCTTGCTTGACCTTAACGCGGACATACGGCGCTATCTTCCCGAGAACTTTTTGCGCAACATACGATACGATGCGTCCATTACCATACTCGACTTAATGAACCATACGGCAGGTTTTGAAGAATATTTAATCGATTTTCGTTATTTGAACGAACAGCCGGTAAAGCCGCTCGCCGACATATTGTCCGCACATCAGCCGGCGCAAGTGTTTGAGCCGGGAAGCGTGTCGGCGTACTCAAACTGGGGCGCGGCACTTGCGGGTTTTATCGTAGAACGGGTAAGCGGTCAAAGTTTTGACGAGTACGTTTCCGAACACATCTTTGCGCCGCTCGGCATACAAGACGCAGAGTTAAAACCGCAGTGGAGCGCCGAAACGCTCAAAAGAAAAATAAACGGGTACTCGTATTCGAAAAAAGGATTTCGCAAAGAAGATTTTATGCGCTTGCGGCTGTACCCCGCAGGTTCATTAAACGGAACGCCGAACGCGCTCATAAAATACGCATCCGAATTGGCAAAAAAAAGCGGCGAGCCTTCGCTTTTATTTTCGGATCCTGCGACGAAGGACAAGCTGTTCGGCGAAACATACCGTTCTTTCGGAGCCGCTTCGGGGCTTGCGCACGGCTTTTGGGAGCATGCGGCAGACAACGGCATATTCGGGCACGAGGGCGGAACTTACGGTTTTCAAACCCAGCTGTGGGTTCAGCCGGAGCGGGAGCGCGCAATCCTCATTGCAACGAATGTTATGGAATCCGATTTTTGCCGCAGTCTTATGAATGAACTTATTCAAAGCGATCGGACGCAAGCCGGCAAGGAAACGAGCGCAAATACAAATGGAAATGCCGGCACAAATGCCGCTGCCGGTACCGATACGGCGGACTTTGCACAGTTTTCGGGCGAATATTTTCCGGCGCGTTCCATATGGACTCACGCGGGAAAACTGAACGGTTATATGCAAATGATTTCCATACAACAAAATACGGACGGTATTGTACTGAAAAAAAGAAGCGACGGTAAAAGCCTCGCGTATCGGTCAATCGGAAACAACCGCTTTTATTGCAAAGAAGCGCTGCCGGAAGAACAATACGTTGCTTTTAAAACCGAAAACGGAGATGTCCTTTCCATGAGTTTTTTTCTTGCGCACGATTATGTTCCGGCAAAAGGAATGTATACCACCGGTTTTTTGCTGTCGTGTGTAACAACTTTTGTACTAGCCTTTGTATTTTGGCTTGGATCCGGTATAGCCCTTGCAGTGTCGGGCATTCGCTCGCTGCGCCAGACGATTAAAGCCGCACCTACTATACGTGCCGACTTCGACCGGCTGCCAAAAGTTCTATGCACCGCATGCGGCTTAATTGCGGATGTGAGCATAATTGCGGGAATGCGCAATTGGTTTGCAATTTATACGATAGATTCGGTTCAGATGAATCTCATAGTTGCGATAAATGCCGCATGCGCACTGTGCACAGTGTGCAGCTGTGTGTACTTGCTTTATAAAAAACGTTTCGCTGCGGCAGTGATGTTTTCCGCCGTCTGTGCGGTACAGCTGTACTCGTCGGTTTGTTTGGGCTTTTTTCATGCCGTGTAATTTTTATATATAAGGGGTATGTATGAGTGAGGTAAGGGAAGAATTATTAAACAAAAATCCGTGGAGTTTAATGATTAAGTTAAGTCTTCCGGCAATTTTGGGACAGTTTGTAGTCGGCTTATATGCCTTTGTCGATTCGATTTATGTCGGGCAAATGGTGGGAACGGATGCGATGAGCGCGGTTTCTGCAGCGTCTCCCTTTGTGCTGATTAACAACGGCATTGCGGTGTTGCTCGGTATCGGATCGGGTTCCATACTGTCGCGTGCAATCGGCGCAAAGGATTGGCAAACGGTTGATAAAATTATGGGTAACTTAAGCGTTTTAGTACTTTTAATGTCCGCCTGTGTTATGGTAGCCGGCATTCCGCTTGCCCCCGTATTTTTGCGTTTGTCCGGAGCGCAAGGTACCGTCCTCGATATGGGCGTTTCGTATTTACGTACGGTGTATATCGGTTCCGTGTTTGTTAATTTTATGCAAGGCGCCAATATGGTGCTGCGCGCCGAAGGACGTATGGGAATTGCTATGGGCATTATGGCAGGCGGTGCCATTTTGAATATCATACTCGATCCGGTTTTTATCATCTTGCTGCCCGGATTCGGACCGCAAGCGGTTGCAATCGCTACGGTTGTGTCGCAACTGCTGCAAGCCGCCGTTACCCTGTGGTACTTTTTGCGCAAAAGTCCGGTCGTTAAATTTCACGCCCTCCGCCTTGAAAAAAAGCTCACCGGAGAAACCTTTGCCGTCGGTGTAAGCGCCATGCTCATGCAAGTGATGATGCTCATTCAAATGACGGTCGTGTACAATACGGCGGTTAAATACGGCGGCGCCGATCAAATCGCTTTAATGGGAGCCGCTTTGCGCGTTATGCAGCTTGCCTTTGTGCCCGTGTGGGGCATGAGTCAAGGTTTGCAGCCTGCCGTCGGAACGAACTACGGGGCAAAAAATTATGACCGCGTAAAAAAACTGACAAACGTTTTTATCGCAGGCTCTACGTGTTTGTCGCTTGTATTTTGGCTCGTTATAGAATGTTTTGCGCGCGGGATTTTGTCGGCATTTATTACACAAGCGGACATCGTTGCTAAAGGAATAACGAACTTCCGTCTTATGTTCGCCGTTTTTCCCACCTACGGTCTTCTTATTATGACACTCACGTATTTGCAATCGTTGGGAAAAGCAAAGCAGGCGGGCTTACTTGTCGTGTTCAGACAGCTTGCACTTATCGTTCCCTTGGTACTTTTAGTTCCCGTATTGCTGGGCGGAAACGTCGTCGGCGTGTGGGTGGCGCTCCCCTTAAACGACATCGTCATTTTGGTATTTTCGCTCGTTTTGCTTATAAAGGAATACAAAGTACTGGAAAGGATTTGATCCGGAATGGAGCAATTTTACCAAATTCTTTGCACAGAACTTTGCAGCATTCGGATTAAAAAAACTCATCAGCACCAGCTACGCCGTCGAAAGTAAAACGTATAAGCACTATCAGCCGAGCTTATTCGAGACGGAGAGCCCGTCTCCCATTAGAAAATCAAACAAATTAATCGTAACAATTCCTTTTTCATCGGTTGAAGAATTCAAATTATTTTTGGTTATTACAAATTTCTTAAACGAATCGTCAATATTATAAAGAGATTTTTTTTCCTGCATTTCTTTTTCACTTGAGTCCATATTCAACACCGACTGAATGTAAAATTTTTGACTTCCTGAACTTGCAACAAAATCAACTTCAAGCTGTTTTTGTGCGTAAATATTTTTTCCATTTACATCACGTTTTTCTGTCTTCTCGTTTACATGCACCTCTCCAACATCGACTAAAAATCCACGGTAGCGAAGTTCATTGTACAAAATATTTTCCATAATATGACTTTCTTCAATCTGGCGGAAGTTAAGACGAGCATTACGAACGCCAATGTCTTCAAAATAAATTTTGAATGGCGAAGATATGTACTTTTTCCCCTTGATGTTAAATTTTTTTATCTTCGAAATTAAAAATGCGTCTTCAAAATAATCAATAAAGGTCGTAATTGTACAGTCGGTAATATCTTTTTTTGTGAGTGTCTTAAAAGTGTTTGCAAGTTTTAAGGAATTTACAGGAGAGCCAATCATAGAAGCAATTATATCAAAAGTTTCAGCAAGCGCTGACTGCTTTCTGATTCTATTGTGTTCGATGATGTCTTTTAAGTAGGTTTCTTCGCAAAGATTTTTTAGATACGAAAAACGCTCCTCATCAGTCTTCATCAATGCCACAAGAGGAATTCCGCCTGTTACAATATATGATTTCCACGCTTCTTCGGGCTTTAATTTTAAACCTTCGCAATATTCAGAAAAGCTTAAGGGCAAAATATGAACTTCACTTCCACGTCCTTTAAATTCCGTAACAATATCAGAGGAAAGAAATTTCGAATTTGAACCGGTTACATACACATCAAAATTGGAATGTCTCAAGAGGCTGTTTAAAGTTCCTACAAAATTTTCAAGCAGCTGCACTTCATCAAGAAGAAGATAAAAATTTGCTTCATCGCTTGTTTTATCTTTTATGAAAGCTCTAAACTTTTTTGCGTTTACAAGATACGTTCCATTTTTCTGCAAAATACGTGACGATTCTTCCGGAAAATATGAATCGAGGAAATCAAGATATTCATCCGAATCAAAGGCAAATTTTATAATCTGATTTTCTCGTATTCCTTTATCTCTAAGATACGAATAAAAAATCTCGTTCAGTAAATAGGATTTTCCGGCACGGCGGCTTCCTGTGATGATTTTTATAAGCCCATTTTTCTCTCTTGCTTTGAGACGATCTAGATACACATTCCGCTTAAAAGCCATTTTTCTTATTCCTATTACGACTTTTTCAAAGTCTATGGATAATTTCTAATAGAAATATACCCATTATTTTGTTTTTTTGCAAGCTCCTTAATTTTTTGGTAATAGATGAGGATGCCCCCCTTCCCTCTAAAAACTAAACTCTTTCAAAAAGAATTCGGGATTTACCGCTTCCATATTTAAACGTATCTCCCAGTGCAGATGCGGACCTGTTGCAAGTCCCGTTGCACCTGAAAGGCCAAGCTTTTCCCCTTGTTTGACATATTGACCTTCTTGCACGTTCAGCGAATCCATGTGGTAATAGAGGCTATAAAGCCCCGGCAAATGTTCTATCACCACACTCCAGCCGGTAGAAATACGGTTTTCCGCCAGCACAACCTTTCCCTCGGCACAGGAATGAACGGGAGTTCCTGTCGACACTCCATAATCTATTCCGTAATGCAGCGAAGTGCTTGTCTTTTTGTCAGTGTACTCAAAGACACGGCGATCCCCAAAACCGGACGTTATACGTTTTGAATCTACCGGAATCGTAAACGGCTTCAGGGTGTACACATCCTGAGGTGTAATCGTTGCAAGAATCGCATTAAGTTTTTCAATTTGTGCACGGCGCTCCGGACTCGCATCTTTTCTAATCCCCGTATTTCTTGCATCAAGCACAATACGCTCGGAAACAAATTGTTTTTTCTGAATACTGAAGGGTAGCATTATTTCTTTTTTCTGTGCATTCTCAGTTGAAATAATCACTTTAAGTGAATACGTCTCCTCACCGGAAAGCCATGTCGAAAGCGGAATACCCGCAAGCATATCCGCCGTTTTCGCACTGCGATTTTGGGGATTTGTAAAGAAGAACTGCGCGGAAGCAGCCTGCTCTTTTCCCTTAAAGAGCTGCAAAACAGCAGCAGGATTTTTCAAAGTTTCCTTGCGCACAGCACCGGTAAACTTCAGCGAAAGCCGTACAAATACTGCGTCTCCCGGCTGAGCCGTTTCATTATAGGTTACGGAGCCGCTATACGTTTGTTCCTGAAAATGTATCATCTCAACCGCAAATACCTGTGCAGCAGCGTACAAAATAATACAAACGAAGCAAATAATAAAACGCAAAAAAAATCTTCTATTCATGTTTATGTTCCTATTCACTTTCTGATGGTATCGCAGTTTTATATATCAAGCAATATCGCGCATAGTTCCTTACTATAAGCGTATTTTTTCGGTATAATAAAAGTACTATGAACGAACATGATTTTTTGAAACTGCAAAATGGAAGCGATATCCGCGGCGTTGCGCTGGAAGGCGTTGACGGCGAACACGTAAATTTAACAACCGAAGTCTGCCGGAACATCGGTACGGCGTTTGCGCTCTGGCTTTCCGCTAAAACAGGACGAGGTACGGAATCGCTGGTAATCGGTATCGGGCGGGACTCCCGGCTTTCCGGTGAAGCGCTTGAAAATGCACTCATCGAAGGGCTTGCGGCGCAGCAGGTTACTATCGTGCGCTGCTCGCTTGCTACCACACCGGCAATGTTTATGGGGACTGTCTTTGATGAGACAAACTTTGACGGCGCAATTATGATTACCGCAAGCCACCTCCCCTTCAACAGGAACGGGTTCAAGTTCTTCGATAAATCCGGCGGACTTGAACGCGCCGACATCACGGAAATTTTACGCAGCGCCGCCGCTCTGGATGCTGCCGCCGCACAACATAATACTACAACTACAGCGCGGCAAAGTTCTGTCGTTTCGCCGGATAGTACCGCTCAACAGACCGCAGAAACTCAGCACCCCAATATCAAAAGTGCCCATGCTCATACCGAAGACAACGGCGCCCCGAAATGCCGGCCATTCGATTTAATTGCGCGGTATTCGGAACACCTGCAAGACGCCATCCGGAAAGGTTTGAACTTCCATGCCGAAAAGCCGCTTGCAAACTTAAAAATCGCGGTCGATGCAGGGAACGGTGCGGGCGGCTTTTTCGCAAAGCAGGTATTAAAAGCACTTGGAGCCGATATCAGCGGCAGCCGCTTCCTTGAACCGGACGGCACCTTTCCCAATCATATTCCCAATCCCGAAAACAAGGCGGCGATGGAAGCGGCAAAAAACGCTACCGTTCAAAGCCATTCCGATTTGGGGCTGATTTTCGACACGGATGTTGACCGCATGTCGGCAGTGCTGTCCGACGGAACGGAAGTCAACCGCGATGCGATCATCGCAATGACGGCGGCAATCCTTGCGCCCGAATACCCGCACAGCACCATCGTTACCGATTCGGTAACTTCCGACCGGCTGACCTTCTTCCTTGAACAGGAGCTAGGACTTATCCATCTGCGGTATATGCGCGGCTACAAAAACGTGATCAACAAATGCCGCGAATTGAATGAACAGGGGATTACCAGCCCGCTGGCGATGGAAACGTCCGGACACGGCGCGCTGAAAGACAATTACTACCTCGATGACGGCGCCTTTCTTGCGGTAAAGCTGGTAACGGCGCTTGCGAACGCAAAATATGCAGGAAAAAATATCGAAAGTCTGATTGAAAAGCTCCCGCCGATGGTAGAAGAAACGGAATTGCGTTTTAAGATACGCGGCGAAGATTTTAAAGAATACGGCACGTCAATCCTACAAGCATTTAAAGAGCGTGCCGAAAAAGCAGGCTTTGAACTGCCGCCATCGTATGAAGGGGTGCGTATTTCGTTTAAAAGCGCGGAAGCACAGGGCTGGATGCTGCTCCGTTTGTCCCTGCACGACCCCGTTATGCCGCTGAACATCGAAAGCACCCGAAAAGGCGATCTCGTAAAGTTGAAAGACATCGCCCGCACATTACTGGAAGGTTTTGACCGACTCGATATAAGCGCGCTGGAGTAAGTAAAGCTCGAAGAAAGGGAGGAATGCGCAGGGAAACGAAACGGTAGATACGTCAACCATGATGGTGTCCATGGCAATTTCGACCTAATTGTTTCTCTCCGCTTTTATGGTATCTCTACCAAAAGCGCATGCGTTTTTTTATCCCGCTGATGAAGCCTCACCGACTCTTCCGGCAGGATAAGCAGCGTTCCCGATACGGCAGTGTTTAACACAGATTCTTTGTACGCATGGCCGGTAATAAACATAAAGCCTTTTTCCGAACAGACATATCTGCCGATAGTCTGCGGATCCGGCTTGATGATATCCGAACATATACGCACCGGTATACCGGTTGTATCCGCGGCAGCCGCTGTGCTCCTTGCCGTATCTGCGCTTTTGCTGTCAGTATGGTGCGTTTCTTTCCGTGTGCCGTATAAAAAGCTTAAACTCGCCCGCTCTTTTCCCAAATGTGAAGCGTCTGAAAGACGGAGAAGATTTTCAGGTGAATCGTGCGTTTCAAAAGTAAAATGACACCATTTATGAAAAGCTATCGGAGTTTTTGCTGTTCCGGTTTGCAGAACTCGATTTGGAAAACAGCATGTCCCCTGATGAGGACACGGTGCAGATAGAGAAAAACCGGACTCTAAAAACTGCGTCCGTAACAGGCTCAAAAATTCACCGGCAAGCGGTATCCCCGGTTCAATAAAAAGAACCGAACCGAAGGGCTTGAGATAATGCATAACAGTACGGTGCGTTTTTTCGGCTTGCTCATCAAGGGAAAGCGGGGTATTCCAAAATATCTCATTGAACATATTTGCTTCCGTTACCAGCGATACTTTTTCGGATAATACCGTACCGAATGCTCCGCACACTTTTTTAATCGTCCACGGACTTTCTCCGTTGCCGTTTGTTTTACCGGTGTATGCACAGAGCGCTAAAAAAAGCTCTTCACCGAAGCTGAGCGCTTTATTGGAAATATCCACGCAATACCATGTCAGCCGTTTTTTCCGCAGCTCCGGTTTTGCAATCCATAAAGCACAGACAAAAGTAAGCGGCCCCGAACCAAAGTCTGCCACATAATCGCGATCATCAAGCCGGATATCAAGATTCTGCAGAAGCTTCGTAAGCCGCACTAAATTCCACCAGACATAATAGTGCGCGTATGCCGACAGCTTTACCGGATCATTTAAATAGTGCGTCTTTCTACTGCTTCGTTCGTCCGTCAGCTCATGGAAGAGCGTATGAATGTGCTGCGGTAACAGTTGTTTCTTTTTTGCATCAAGCGACAAAACCTGATCCAACAACATAGGAAAATGCTCTAAGATATTTTTTGCTTCTGATGTCAGTTCGGAAAAAACCGGCTTTCCGAAGATATAAGGCGTACCGCTTTGCTTTTTGCGATGTTGCTCATTTTTTCGGTTAGAATTCCGTCTGGAAGGTTGCTGATATTGTGTTTTTTCTTTTGATTGCTGATTCCGGCGATTTTCTTCTGTCTGAATCTGATTGGCTTTATCTTGTGTACGAGATGAAGATTGCTTTTTAACGAATTTTTCGTAGAACGGTTTTTGCATACTCATTGTTGTTATAGTATAGAAGAAATAAGCTTGTTTTGCAAACGGCGGCACTTTTATACTGGAATCAACAATCCTGATACAGAGCGTTGCCGGAATGGCGGGTATTAAACCCTCGCTAAACCTCTTTTAAAATAGAAAATGCAGCGCCAAAGGCGCTGCATTTTCTTTAGAACACATCAAGGCGGAGACCGACCGATATACGCGGAAGCACACTCTTTATTACTGAGGCTGAACCGCTGACATCAGTTGGGATAAACCAAAGCTGACCTTCCGTATACACAGCAAAGCTTCTAAAATACTTGACTTTCTTTTTAGGCAATTTAACACGGGGGAACTCTATCTGCGCAAGCATAGCTGCAAGAACTTGCGCTGTCCCTTTCTGTGTTTTAGTAAACACTGAAAAGTCTGCCCCTAAAGCGCCGGTCATATATAACCACGCCCAATCAGGTCCTGCAAAAGATTCAAAAGGCAGTTCAAATACGTTTGCAAGAATCTTCATACTGACGACATGGCCACCGTACCGCATCTTTTTGCCCTTAAAGAATAGATCCCATTGCGATGGCAAGAATTGCCCGTAATGAAGTTGTAATTTCACATTGCTGCCGAAGAAGCTTAACCCAACTCCGGTGTTCCACAATGTAGCGCCCCAGAACCCGACATCAAAATGCAACCCTTGTACGACCTTTGGTATGCCATAAAGGTACTTATCACCCTTTCGTAAAGATAAAGCAACGTTAGTAACTGCAACATTATCGGTTGCTAATCCTGCATACGTCAAAGATTGATTATACGTTCCGCCTTCATCCGGAGTAAGCAAGGTAACAACAGGAGCAGTCTTATCAATACTTACAACCATACGGCAAACAGCAGTTTCATTATTCGCCATTCGGGCACGCACGAGCAAGAAATGTTCACCTTCTGCCATATCTCCGGTTTCAAGCCGATATTTCCAGTTAGCTTTCGAACCGAGGGGGATAAATGTTCTACCATTATTAAAACTAAGCTCTACTGCAACTAATTTTTTTGCAGCAAGCGCTTCGCGAACACCGACTGCCGTAGATTTATCCTTGAGTAACAGCTCCTCTTCTTCGGAAAGAGTGTATCCTGCCTTGCCTTTCAAATACGGCCGATCAACGGCAAAATCACCCATCGCAAAATTATCAATCGTAATCCACGGACCGGTAGCCTTATAAACTATCGAATGTACGGCAGAAGTTTCCGGTTTATTTTTTACGATTTCCGCTTTAACTGATATTTTATGCTCTCCTTCGGTCATACCTTCAGGCGTTATTCTAAAATTAAAATAACCGGTCGGAGAAATAGTGGCAGTATCGCGTTCCGCACCATCGATATATAAAGTAGCGGATTCAGGGAAAATCGTACTGGAGATCTTTCCATATATATTAAACTCGCCTACCAATGTTTCTCCCATAAGCGGAGCGAGAAGTTCGATCTTTCCTTTATCATTACTGCGATCAATAACAAAGTTGCGGGCAATATTGGTGACATTTCCTGCTTCATCCGAACCGACAATTTCGAGGTTATAAGATCCTTCAGGAAGATCTGCAACATTGATATTTTGGGAGACGACAAGCTTCGGCTCCAGTACCGTATTTGCAAGCTTTGCCGGTACCGATTGCCCTTGTAATCCTTTGATATGAACAACGACTTCTTTTAAAGCGATTTCGTCATATACCTGCCCTGACACAAAAAGGTCATTATCGTACTTTCCGCCCGGGATTGGGTATTCAAACTTGAGCTCCGGCGCCGTATTATCAATGTTTACCAAAGTAGAGGTTCGAGATTCTTCGCCGTACTGGTCTATAGCTTTTATGAACACTACATGAGTACCATCGGCAATCACAGCGGTATTAAAATCGTAGTGCCAGTTTTCGCCTCCTTCTGCCTTAGAATACGTATTCCCATTGTCAAGCGACACCTCAATTGACTTGATGCCGTTTTTATCGGCTGCAGTTCCTTTGATAGAAATAATATCTTTTACTACGGATGTACTTGCAGGTGATTGAACCGCAAGTGACGGAGGCTCAAGAGAAACCCGAACCTTCCGCTTAAATACATTGCTCTTAACGCCGTAAATATCTTCGGCATAGATCGAAATAGTGTGTTCATTATCCGTGAAATCGGTTAAAGCAAGCGGAACCGTAAAGGTATTCTTTACTTCAAGAGATTTTATTGCACCGTTGTCAATCTGATAAAAGACTTTTGAAACGCCGTCATCATCATTTATAATGCCGGAAAGAACAAAATCTTTTACCACAACAGCATCTTCTTCCGGCAAGTGGACTTCAATAATCGGCTTATCCGCCTCAGTGTCTATTTCAAAAGGATAGTCATTATATGTCGAGACATTCCCCGCTTTATCTGTAAATCGGAATAGCATTCCTTTACCGATCGGTGCGGATGCCGTACCGATGATTCTATGGGGAAGCGGAGAAATTTCCATCGGCTCCCATGGCTGGTTGGAACCTTCCGGTTTATACTCGACTTTTTCAAGCACAGCATAATTATCCGGTTTAAAGGCCACCAAAATAGAACCGTTCACCTTATCTCCTTCACGAGGGAGGATAAGCGACACCTTCGGTCCCTGTGCGTTTTTATAGAAGGTTCGATACGCAGAGCTTTTCTGTCCAAGCACATCGACTGCATGTACGCCCACGACGATAACTCCGTCAGGATAATTTCCCAGCGCAATTTGCTGAGAGAACTTAGCGGAAGGAAGCGGTTGGGCTTCGGAATCGCCGACCGTGTATGTTATCGACTGTAATGTGGAAATATCGGAAATTGTACCGGCTAATTCCAGCGATTCCTTTATAAATCGCGGTTCTTCGGCAAGCGCAAGGTTAATAACCGGAGCAGTTTTGTCAATCAGAACATTAATACCTGAAGAGGTAAAGGTACGACCTTCCGTATCGGTAACAGTAATTCGTACATTTTTATATAGTCCTTCTTCAGTGATTGCGAGAGTAATGATATGACCTGAAAAAGATAACTCGCAAGGTATCGTAGAACCGGCTAATTCGACGGAAGCAATTTCCGCCCCACCTGCGGGGCGATACACACCCGTTAGAATATTGTTATCAGATAAAATAAAAGTTCCATCAGAAGATTTATTCCCTTCCGCCCATGTAAAAGCTTCTTCTTCCGCCGTTGCTTGAGAGTCTATTAAAATAGTTTGAGCAATCGCTCTGCCATATACATCGGAAGCTTGTACCGCAACAGGTACCACCTTGCCGGTGAATGAAGAATCAATCGGAATACGGATAAGCGTATTTGCAGCCCCTTTCTTAATAGAAACGGAACTTTCAGCATTATCCGCGATAGCATACGAAACAGAATCGAGTCCCGCCCCTGCACTGACATTTATTGTAACAGAAGTCCGGCTATTAGGCGCTACCGACTGTACAACACCGGAGGAACCCTCAAGTCCGATAACGGGCTTGGTACCTAGTACCGAGAAAGATACGGTTTCGGTATTACCTTTTACACCTTGCGGATTAACGGCATAAGCCGAAACCGTATGCGTCCCGCTCGTTATATCGGTAATAGGCACACCGAAAGCGCTCATGTTGACAGGCACGGTGATTTCCTCACCTCGATCAATTCTATAGCGTATCTCGGAAACACCGGAAGCGCTTTCAATTGAACCTGCAAGATACATACTATTATCGATAACGGCATTGGCAACCGGCTGTACTATTGTAAGACGCGGAGCATCCGCCGATTTATCAATAGTAATTGTCCGCATTACCTTCGTAATATTACCGGCAATATCTTCGGCGGTAATTTCAATTGTCTCGGTTTTATTTGAAAGACCGCTCACATCAAATTCTTTGACCCAATAAGGATTCCCTTTAACCAGTTCAAAATCCCCTGTTTGGTTTCCCATTCGCCATGACAAAGACTTGAGATTTACCGAATCGTTTGCAAATCCTGCTATTCCAAAAACGCTGCTCACTATTTCTGAGGGGGCAGGATAAAAGAAATCAACCACGGGAGGCGTATTATCGATAAAGAATAAGAACGTAGAAATCCCTTCGGCTCCTAATTTATCAATAGCCTTAAACCAACATACGGTCGGACCCTCAGGCATTTTCTGTGTATCAATGTCAAGTTTAAAGGAAAAGCCGTCCGCTTTTTTATCATATTTAAGAGAAAGCGGTGTATAGGTCTGCCCTGCGTCAAACGAATAAAACAGCTTACTCACGCCGTTTCCATCCCGTACGATTCCTCCTAATACCTGTTTACCGGAAATTAAAGCGCCGTCATCCATACTTGTTATGAGAGTTTCAGGCGTATGCAAATTCAAGTTAAACGCAACCGAAACACCATCGCTCTTTAATCCGTTAATGTCGGTACCCCATGCAGTAATACGGTGTACACCTTCTTGCAAATCAGCTGTATTAAAAGTTTGAGTCCAAAACTGCTTGCCTTTTGCACGAATAGGCTCATTGTCATCCAACGCTACTTCGATAAAATCAATACCGTCATCATCAAAACATGTCCCGGAGGCACTAAAAGTACCCGTGATATTCATATTTTTGAAGGGGTTTGTAATAGACACAACCGGCTGATCGGAGCGGGGATCAATATATATATTAAAGGGTCCTGACTCTCCGATATTACCCGCCGAATCTTCAGCCGTAACAAGTACATTATACTTACCCGGCTTTTTTTCAGTGAGATCAAAAGATTCGTCCCAGCTTTCGGGATTTTCAACAGTACGGGTTTCTACTTTACCGCCTGCAGACAAAAATGCGGCCATAGAGAGACACATACAGAGACACAGTAGTAGCTTTTTCATAGAAGCTCCTTATTATAAAATTATAAAATAAATAGGCTCTCGCATAATACGGAAGCTTTTTCCGGCAAACCTGTAGAAAGTACCGGCACGCTACAACTTTATAGTATTTTAGATTAAGAAGAAGGGCAGTATGATAAGAACACCCTCCTAGGGTATCGATACAATATACCGAAAACTTGAGTATATCAAGACCGGGACAATGCAAAAATATTTGAGCATCTCTAAAAACTCGGTTAGTTTCTTAGAGGTTCCCATTAAACGGAGACAACTTTTTTTACATCAGGATAGGATTCTTTTAATTGAGCTTCGATGCCGGACTTTAACGTCATCAAAGCCATTGGGCAAGAACCGCAAGCCCCTTTTAATCGGACGGAAACGACACCATCATCAGACATTGAGACAAATTCCACATCGCCCCCGTCAGCCTGCAAATGAGGACGAATAACGCCTAAAGCTTCCTGAATTTGTTCGACTGTAGTCATATTTTCTCCTTTGTTGCGCTCGCAGAATGCGCTTATCATATTATATAATAGAAATCTTTATAGAGTAAACATCTCTAAAACATCCGATTGTTAAAAGAGTCCTAATACGCTATAACCGTATCTAGCGGCAATAGTTACAGATTAAGCAGCTTTTATACTATAAGTGCGGTTAATAGTTAATAAGAGAAGCAATCTATCGTAAAAGCTGCGCGGGCGAGCGTTAAGAAATAGCTACGGCAGCCTTCATCCTTATCCTATAATCACAAGCGAGTTCACTTAGCAGCTCATCATGGGTGATAATGACAACGGTTTTTCCCGCCTGTGCCAGCGCATCAACCCACTGTGCCATACTCAAAAGACCTTCGCCGTCCATGCCGCTGGTCGGCTCATCGAACACAAAGAGCTGTGCTTCCGAGCAATACGCCGCGGCAATTACCACCCGCTGCTTTTCTCCGCCGGAGAGCGATGCAGGATGCCGGTTCCGTACCGCCTGCAAGCGGAACAGCTCAAGCGCTTCTTCTGCCCGGTTCTTTATGTTTTGAGACGGTTTCCACCCCAACAGCAGCTCATTGATGACGCTGTCGGAGTACAGCTGATAATCGGTATCCTGCATCACAAAATAGCTCATTCGCCGCCGCTGTGCACACGAGAGCTTCTGTCCGTTCAGGGTAATACTACCGTTTTGTTGCCGCAGGAGTCCGCACAGTACCTTGCACAGGGTAGTTTTACCGGCGCCGTTTTCTCCGGTCAGTGCAGTAACACTCCCCTGCGGAAACGTAAGACTGATATTCCGTATACCGCATTCCATTGTCCGTCCGGAACCGTCTCTACCAAGACATCCCCATCCAACATCTCGTCTGTTCCGGTACAGATACGTTACATTCGACACACATAAAGCAGCTCGCGATACATCCGGCTCTATTTTTGCCGCTTCCGGTAATTTTACAGCCGGATCCGGTGTTGACGTTTCTACTGCTGCGGCTCTTTTCGGTGTTTCTTTTAGTGCGGCGCTTTCAGGTTGTCCTATCGCTTCCGTTGTACGAATGTGATTTGTTCGCAAAGATAACTCCGCCATACCGGGATAGCGAAATCCGAATTGCCGTAGCTCACCTTCCTGCAAACGGCAAAACTCATCTGCTGTCCACCGGTGTGCAGCCCTGCCGTTTTCGATATGCAAAAATGAGTCTGCAATTCCTAAAAATGTGTGCAGCCGGTGCTCACTGATGATAATCGTTGTTCCCCGCTTTTTAATCTCCGCCAAAAGACCGGTAAGAATTTCAATACCATCCGAATCCAAATTGGAAATAGGCTCATCCAAAATCAGGATTTGAGGCGATAAAATGAGCGCTGCTGCAATCGCTACCCGTTGTTTTTGCCCTGCCGATAGGGTATCAACGGTTCGGCATAACAGCGGCTCTATGTTAAGAAGTACAGCCGCTTCTCGTACCTTTTCTTCCACGTACATCGGCTCCATGCCGATATTTTCTGCGGAAAACGCAATTTCATCCTGCACACTGTTCATAAAAAATTGACTGCGCGGGTCTTGAAACACAACCCCGAATGTTTGCACTCGCTGCTCAGGCGGCATAGACGCAGGTTCTCTCCCGGCAACCAGCACCGAACCATGCAGTGTTCCCTCGTAAAATGCCGGAGCTAAACCGTTGATCAGCCTCAACACAGTACTTTTCCCCGCCCCTGATCTTCCGCACAAAATAACGCATTCCCCGTCCCGTATATCAAAGGACATTCCCTCAATGCAAGCATCCTGCCGATTCCCTGCCGCAAGCTCCGCTTCCCCATAACAAAACGATACATCACAAAACGTAATCATAGACATCGCAACCGTATTTTACACAATGACAATGAGAACCATTGCGGTACCGTATAGTCCAACCGTAAGGTAGTTGTAGACAGACAGCGGAGCGGCATACATGCTGCTTCGTTTTTGAGGAGCGTCCAAACCGCGCAGTTCCGCCGTTGCACCCAATTCTGCCGACAGCTTTAAACAGCGAACGGTAAACGGAACAAAAAAACTTTCATACACAACAACCGGATGACGGACATAATCATGCCAATGCGGAAACAAGCTCCGTGCTTTGATTCCCTCTCGAATCGATGCCATCTCTTTTCGCAGTACCGGAAAAAAGCGCATCATCATACAGAGCATAATCGTCACGGACTTAGGAATATGCAGGCTTTGCCAGCTTGCCATCAGCCTGCTCGGATTGCTTTTTACAATGGCGGCAGCGAACATCACGAGCGGAATTGATCGGGCAAGGGTATGCAGGATCACATAGAGCAGCGCTGTATGCGGCGCACAGATCCGGGCAAGTACTTGGAGAATAGTATAGAAAAAGCACAAACGCCCTGCCGTCCGCCCCTCCTTCACCTGCAGCAGATAACAGCCTGCCAGCAGGCACAGGCAATGCATTTGTCCAATCCGCTCGTAGAAAAACCAAACAGACGTGGCGCACAGCATAACAACAAGGTGTGTTCGAGGGTCGAGATTCCGCACTGACTTTACGCTAACTTTGCTTTTTTAATATGTTTTTTGAAAAACAGCATACCGATCCAAAATCCTGCGGCCGCAAGCGCCGCCGAAATCAAACCGATAAGCAGCATCATATCGAGCGAACCGTAAAAACGAATCAACACCTGTTTCCCTTCTTCGGTATATGAATCTCCTAAGCTCTTCAAATACCGCTCCTTAAAAAAGAACAGCGGAATTGAACTGCCCCATGCGTACAGCGTCCAATATACCACATAGCCGATACCGTTCCGCACCGGATTTTTGTAGGTATTATTACCAAGCATCAAAAGCTCGCAGATGAGACCTACTACAAGCATCACTGCAGAAAACCATGCCGAGCCGAATGCAGCCATCATCAATCCGCAAAAAATTGCCGTTACAAGGAATGTTCCGTGTTTCGCCGTTTTGTTTGACATAACAATGTAGAGCGGTGCGCAGAAAAAAGCCATCACGCCGACGTAAAAAAGGTAATCGAGTGCGGGCGTTGCCGCTATTGTCATCACCATCTTAACGATAACCATAATCACCAGCATCGCGATATTAAAAATCGAAAGTGTGATAATATCCTTTAACCGCAGCCGTGCTGAACCGTCTGTTTTTACTTCCATATTAGTTCCTCCTCTTGAGTTAACATCTGCTAACTCAAGAGAATACTATAGCGGCAATGAACAGCTGTTTTCCACTCCATTCAGTCAAAACCTATCCGAAAAGCCGTGAAAATTGGCCAGGCAAACGCATCAGGCTGTTTTTTTAATATCCCCGCAGAAAGATTGAGACTATTCGACCAGAGTTGAACCTCTTTGCGGTTCAAATGGTCTCACAGTCTCAATTTTTCCGCGATTTATATCTATTCTGCCTGATGCGTTTACCCCTTTGATGGAAAAATGTGCGAAATTTTATGCAAAATTTCGCACAGAAGAGAGGCTTGAGGATAGACCTTCCGTTAGCCTTTTGAAATAGATGGTACAGATGCTAGGAGTGCACAAAAAACACCCGCAGGCACGACAAAGAATGAACATCCGTGTACATTCTTTGTCTGCGAGTTCGCAGTGCGAACTCGATTCCGTTTGAAACCACTGCCATCCTTGGCAGTTTTGATACGTCGAGGATTTTCAAAAGCGGCACGGATGCCGCCGGTATTAGACAGACGCGATGTTTTGACGTAAGGCAAAACTCGCAGTCAAAAATGTACAAGGATGTACATTTTTGACGTTGCGTTAGGGATTGCAGCGATAGCCTTTTTGCTGCCGAAAGAAGTCAAATGCAGTTTTCGACGTGAGGAGAAACACTGCTGAAATGATACAAACGCAGCAAAAAGCTATAAGCGTAAAGCCCGACGGGAACCGGAACGCCCAAAATAATTATCCATTACAAATTATCAATTATAAATTATTCCGGCGGTATTCCCGCGGAGAACATCCGAATGTATTCTTAAAAGCGGAAGAAAACTTATTTGGATTTTCGTATCCGATTAGGGAGGCGATTTCCGTAATCGATTTTTCCGTAGTGTGTAATAGCTGCGCCGCTTTTTGCATTTTGTATTCTTTTTGAAAAGCATAGATCGGTTTTCCGTATACCGCCTTAAAACAGTCTTTCATTACCGTTAAACCGATGCCGTATTTTTGCGACAAATCTTTTAACCGCGGATTTTCGCTCCAGTGTTCCGTAATATCAGCTTTAATCGCTTTTATCTTTTTTATATATACTCCTGAAAAACAGGTATGTGCCGCAGACTGCTTTTGCGGTTTATAGTGCTGCAATAAAAACAACAGCTCTAAAACTTTCAGCCGCAGGTAGCCGTTTGTTGTATCAGAGGGAAAGCGGCAATCTTGGGATGCTTCATATAATTCATTGAATATACGGAGCAGCATTGGCGGTGTTTTAATAACTGCGCATTTATTGTCGGGACAATAGTTTTGCAGTAGTGCCGCTAGGTCAATGGATATGCCTTCGATAGTATTCTGAAAAACCATACCTGTCTTTTTGACATCGATAATGATTGTACAGCCGGTGTAATATCCTAACGGGAAATAAGGCTTTTCGGTTTGAGCTTCCAAAACACCGATGGCAAAATCACCTTCACCGATATATGTAAAATAACCGCTTTTATATTCGCATTCAAACCTGCCTGATTTGCAATAGGCTATTTCCAGAATATTCGGTACCGGCTCTTTTCGGTAATCACATGAGGCTGCTTCAAAAGTTGTAAGTGCATAATCAATCCCCGGAAATAAATGAAAGGTTTTCATACGCCCGTTCGGTGTATCGCAGTTGATAGCATATTCCGTTATCAAATTGGTATTAGATATAATAGCGGCGCGTGTCCCGTGCCATTCGGTTGCGTGTACACAAGAGTTCATATTAGACCTTCGCTTTTTTTTAAGAGTATATACAATCTCTATATATGTCAATAAAAAATGAATTTAAAAAACTTTACTCTTGCAATCCAAAACCGTTTCCAGTATAATTTATAATCTTGCTTACAGGCAGCTTACGAAAATTGATATTTTTAGCTGTCGGTTTTTGTGACGTAAAAAAATCTATTAGAAATGAGGTAGAAGAATTATGAGTAGTGATATTTCAAAAATGAGAAATATCGGTATAAGTGCGCATATCGACTCGGGAAAAACAACCCTTTCAGAGCGTATCTTGTTTTATTGCGACCGTATTCATACCATTCATGAGGTACGCGGAAAAGATGGTGTCGGCGCCGTTATGGACAATATGGAATTGGAACGGGAGCGCGGTATCACCATTCAGTCCGCATCGACACAGGTAACATGGAAAGACCACACCATTAACGTTATCGACACGCCCGGACACGTTGACTTTACTATCGAAGTTGAACGTTCATTGCGTGTTTTGGACGGCGCTATTTTGGTACTTTGCTCCGTTGCCGGTGTACAGTCTCAGTCTATCACCGTTGACCGCCAGCTTAAACGCTACCATGTTCCGCGTATTGCCTTTGTTAACAAGTGCGACAGAACCGGCGCTAATCCGTTAAAGGTGCGGATGCAGCTGCGCGAAAAACTGGGACTCAACGCTTACATGATGCAGCTCCCAATCGGCCTTGAGGATAAACTCGAAGGCGTTATCGACCTCGTAACGATGAAGGCGCTTTATTTTGAAGGAGACAGCGGTACCGAGCTCCGCGTGGCCGAAATCCCGGCACACCTTCTTGATGATGCAAAAAAATATCGCGAGGAAATGATCGATGCGGCTTCGATGTTCTCCGATGAGCTTGCAGAAGCATATCTTGAAGGCGCCGAAACGGAAGAGATGATTCGTGCAGCGGTACGTGTCGGTACTTTAAAAGAAGCCTTTGTGCCGGTATTCCTCGGTTCGGCCTATAAAAACAAAGGTATCCAGCCATTGCTCGATGCCGTTACCTACTACTTGCCCAATCCGACGGAAATTACCAATAAGGCGCTCGATTTGGATAAAAATGAAGAACCCGTTGTGCTGACCTCCAACCCCGATGATCCGGTTGTGTCGCTCGGCTTTAAGCTGGAGGATGGAAAATACGGTCAGTTGACGTATGTGCGTATCTATCAGGGAACGCTGAAAAAAGGCGGTGAATTGTACAACACCCGCTCACGCAAAAAGTTCAAGGTTGGACGTCTTGTCCGCATGAACTCTGCCGAAATGGAAGATATTTCCGAAGGCGGCCCGGGAGACATCGTTGCGCTCTTCGGTATCGAATGCGCATCGGGCGATACGTTCTGCGGCGGCGACCTCAACTACGCCATGAGCTCCATGTTCGTTCCCGATCCGGTTATTTCGCTTTCGGTTACCCCCAAGGATAAAAAATCCGCCGACCAGATGGGCAAGGCATTAAACCGCTTTACCAAAGAAGACCCGACCTTCCGCACATACGTTGATCCGGAATCGAACGAAACGATTATTCAAGGTATGGGTGAACTCCATTTGGATGTATATATCGAACGGATGCGCCGCGAATACAAGTGCGAGGTAGAAACCGGTATGCCGCAGGTTGCCTACCGCGAAGCAATCAGCCAGCGTGCGGACTTTAACTACACCCATAAAAAGCAGACGGGCGGTTCCGGTCAGTTCGGCCGTGTTGCAGGCTTTATCGAACCTACCTCCGAGCAAGACTACGAGTTTGTCGATCAAATTAAAGGCGGCGCCATTCCTTCGGAATTTATTCCGTCTTGCGATAAGGGCTTTAGAGCGGCCGTTAAGAAGGGCACGCTTATCGGCTTCCCGATTGTCGGCGTACGGGTTACCATTAACGACGGTCAAACACACCCGGTAGACTCTTCCGATATGGCATTCCAAGCCGCAGCTATCGGCGCTTTCCGCGAAGCGTACAAAAAAGCAAATCCGATCGTTCTCGAACCGATTATGAAGGTTTCAATCGAAGGCCCGCAGGAATTTCAAGGAAATATCTTTGGACTTATTAACCAACGTCGTGGTATAATACTTTCGTCCACTGAAGATGAACAGTTTACCCGCGTTGACGCGGAAGTCCCGTTAAGCGAAATGTTCGGATTTTCAACCATTTTGCGCTCTTCAACACAGGGTAAAGCAGAATACTCAATGGAATTTGCGAAGTACGGCAAAGCTCCCCAAAGCGTTACGGAAGCTTTAATTAAAGCGTACGAAGAAAAACGCAAAGCGGAACAACAAAAATAGGAGGCGGGAAATGGTTAAAGAGGATTTAATCGAACGCAGCGCTGTTCGTAATTTTGAAAAAGCGCTCGGAGGGGCGTTACAACCGGGGGAAATCGGTATTGTAACGGCTAAAAGAGGCGTTGGAAAAACTTCCATGCTGGTTCAGCTCGGATTGGATCAGCTGCTGCAAGGTAAACCGATTGTACATATCTCGTTCAGTCAGCAAACCGATTATGCCATTACATGGTATAACAATATGTTTGACGAAACAGCCGAGAAAAAACACCTTGAAAAAGCTGCTGAATTAAAATCTGAAGTTATCGCACGGCGCATCGTACTCAATTTTAATCAAGATATCGTGCGTACCACTCAGATTATCAAGACCGTAAAGGCGCTGTTTGAAGTAGGTTCAAAGCCTTCCGCACTGATGATCGATGATTTCGATTTTTCTAAAGCGGTTCCCGAAGCGATTCAGCAAATAAAGGCTTTTGCCAAAGAAACCGGTATGTTCGTCTGGTATACGGCTTCCGCCGATGTACGCGAAAAGGCGATCCACCCCGACTTAAAGCCTTATGCCAACGATCTTGATGTTATCCTGTATTTGGAACCGTCGCCGGAAGCGATTAAAATATACGCGCTGAAAGCCCGCGGTAAAGCGAATTTTGATACCGGCTGCAAGCTTGACACCAAAACAATGCTTTTAGCGGAAAAATAACTTTCCTTATAGCCCTGCTCAGTGCCGTAGCTATAAAAACTATTGCAGAAAGCCCTGTCGATTACGTTCGGCAGGGCTTTTTTTATGCGGTGACCATTTGAACCATCTTCAACTGTTGTACATCCGTGTACAACAGTTGAAGGCGAGTTTTGTGCGCGCACAAAACATCGCTGTACTGACAGGAAGTCAGTGGTTCCAAACAGTATCGAGTTTTTCATCAGGAAAACTCGAAGCTAAACAATGTACAAGGATGTACATTGTTTAGCGATGCCATCCTTGGCAGTTCTGTTCGAATAGTCTCAATTTTTCCGCGGGGCTGTTAAAAAAACGGCCTGATGCGTTTTCCCCAGCTCATTTTTGTTTTTCTCTTGACTTTTGAGGGGGGGGGGGGGTATAATGGAAGAAAAGTTCTAAACATGAATCAATTCCATAGTTTGGGACACCTTAACGAAAAAGGAGGGCAAAAATGCCGAATACGACAAAACGTCCGGCGGGAAAGAATCATCCTGCGGATATCCAAAATGCCAACAAAGGAACTAACGGAACCAATATTACCTATGATAAAAATCAAGGTAATCGCGGCGCTCAGTTGAATCCGAATCATGCGCCTAATAACAACGGGCAGAGTAAGTAGGAGATATTGATAATGAAAGTTATAAAAAAATATATCTCCGTTATAAGCGCTATTTTATTACTCTGCCTCGCGATTGGGTGCAAAGGATCTGTTGATAATTCGAAGCCGACACCAACACCAACACCAACGCCGACACCTACGCCAACACCGACACCTACGCCTACGCCAACACCAACACCAACGCCGACACCTACGCCAACACCTACGCCAACACCGACGCCTACACCAACACCTACACCTACACCTACTCCGACGCCGACACCGACACCTACTGCAAACGGGGCGTATGCGCCGACGGATGTAAAGGTTGAACTTGACAGTAACACGGTTAATGGCATAACTATTTCGTGGACAGATACCGGCGCAAAAACTTACTGGGTGTATTACAACACAAGTAACGATTCATCTACAGCAAAAGTTTTGACTGATTATACATTTTTATCAAAGTATTCCGCCACATTATCGGAGACAGGTACCTACTATTTTTGGGTAAGGGCCGCCGACGACTATTCACCATCAAGCAGTTTGAGTAGCTTCAGTAATGTTGCCTCATTATCGTTTACCTATAAAGCTCTTCAAGTACCGACTAATGTACAAGTAGCGCTTTCTACGACAGAACTCAATACGGTTACGGTGAGCTGGACTACGACCGGAGCAGAACGCTACTGGGTTTATTATGGGACAACCAATGATACGGCATCTGCAAAATTATTAAGTAAGAGTGTTTTTTCAACACGTTATTCTAAGACTTTTTCGGCTTCCGCTACCTACTATTTCTGGGTGAAAAGCGCCGACGGATACAACGATACCGACCCGACGAGCGATTTTAGCGCTGTCGTAAGTTATGATTTTGTTCACCAAGATTTACCGGTACCGGCAAATCTTACCGCTGCAAAAGATGGTACCGGAGAATATTCGGGAATAAAACTTACATGGGATTCCACTAAAAGCGCTTGGTATCATGTATACTGGGGAACGGCGGATGATATATCGGCTGCAACAGTGCTTGATAGATTTGTGTTAACCAACTCTACGCGAGTGTATGCAAAGCACAACCATCTCGTTTCCGGTACGACGTATTATTTCTGGGTAAAAAGCGCCGACGGATATAACGATACCGACCCGACGAGCGACTTTAGCGCTGTTGCTTCATATACGTGGACGGAATAAGGCATAAGGCAGCCTGTTCCGAAACGGAAGTCTCGGAACAGGTTTACTCTGCATCTTCCGGTTGAGCGGGATTTTCCGGTTGTGGAACCGAAACAGTCCCGGTTGTGCCCGCCGCTTGGTTAGAGGACGCTTGATCGGAGGCTGTAGGAACCGTAGAAGGAGCGGCTCCGGCATTTGTATTTGAACCGGAAGCAGACGGGGCAGTCCGCACGGAAGCAGGCTCCTGCGGAGCCGAACCGAGCGAGAGGCGTATTGTTTCGTATTCGCTCTTATGTCTCATCTTTAAGTATAAAATCTTACTTCCTGCATTATAGGCATAGCCGGAGGAGTTATACATTTCAAAACGGGCATCGCTCCTAAACGGAATACCATACATCTCAATTCGATAGAACGATCTAATACCGTGCAAGGTAAGATAGTGAGATTGTCCTTCCGGAAAGCGAATTCGCAATACCAAGGTTTTTGAAGTGTTTTCCAAAACCTCGATGTTCTGCGCACAAGTCCACGCCCAAATACCGGCTTCCGCCTGCAACGCGAGCGACTGAGCATGAGGATACCAACTGTTATCCGGTTTTAGCAAAGGATAGAGAGTACCGGCATCCAGCATACTGCTGTCATCGGCAGTAATTACAAGCTGTGTCGATTTGCTGCCGGTTACGGTAAACCCTACGGGCAACCCAGCCGATTCGCTCGAGTATCTCAGCAAAGAGGTTATCAGCATCCGGGCAACGGACTGCCATACCGAAGATTGAACTGCTCCGTACCGCATCAATATTTGTGCAGAAGTTAAAGAGGCTGCACTGTCGATATAGGTGCTGTTATTGCTTAGATATAAACCTTCATTAATCAGCAAGAGGGATTCGGTAATTTTTTTCTCACACAACGGCAGTAAATCTTCAAACAATGCCTTTTGTTCAGGGTAGTAATGCGTACAGTCGAGCCATACTGCCAACAACCCTGCCGCCTGCCGTGCGTCAAGCTGCGCAGCATCCAGCTTTCCTATCAGTCGGAATAAACCTTCTATGCTG
The DNA here is from genome assembly GCF_050937395.1 of Treponema sp. OMZ 805. Classification (NCBI taxonomy): domain Bacteria; kingdom Pseudomonadati; phylum Spirochaetota; class Spirochaetia; order Treponematales; family Treponemataceae; genus Treponema; species Treponema sp. OMZ 805. The sequence continues at coordinate 64,295 of NZ_JACCLP010000004.1, forward strand.
CGTTTACTGCCGCGATCGGTTAAAAACGGTATTAAGCTGTCTTGTTCAAAAATTTCAAGCGAATTATCCGTGATAAGGGCAGCATATAACTCTCTTTTTTTTGTGTCGTCAGCTGCCAAACCTACATGGGTTTCCTGTATATTATCGTAAAAAGGATTTGAAAGATATGTTCGAAGGTTCCGCGACAGCGTTTGAGCAGGAGCAGCTTCCATCGCTCCGGCAAATTTGCTGCGCTGTCCCATTTCGGCAATATATGCTGTTAAGGTTTTCTCCGTTATCTGTTTAGATGAAAGCGCCTGCGTACCCGCGCGGATGACTGCCGAGGCAAAAGTGTTCAGCGCCGCCGTATACGATTCCGCAGAAGCCTGCACCATCGATGGGATAGTCGTGATATCGAGCTCTTCAAGCGGCAAATAGGTTTTGTAAGAGGCAATCGGCTGTGTCTTTTCGAGTACCAGATGAGGTCCTTCTAACTGCGCCGCCGTATTTTCCCCATCCGTGTCAAATCCAAAGCTGCCGGTAAACGTATATTGTTTTTTACCGGAACGCACAAAAATCTTATCGTCGGCACGCTCGATACCGGCATTTTGAGTAATTTTCCACGGAAGCAATACTCTTTTTATTCCTTCGGGAAGCATGGCTTCAATCAAGAGGCTATCAACTTCACCCCGCTTTTCGGAAAAAAAAGAAATAACCACATCATCAGAGCAGTGTACCGAAAAACGAGCTTCCGTTTCATAAAATTGGTACGATAGTATACGCATAGGAGAGAGCGTGTCCGCTACATCTACGGCATAAGCAGGATTTTGCTCGCTAATATATAAATCAAGCCCATTCGAGACAACATGCAGAGGTAAAAGAGGAAGCGTCTCGCCCGCTTCGGTACGCTCCTGTCTGCCTGTAACGAGCATAGAGCCTAAACTTAAAGAAAAAGTTTGCCCTTTGGTAAACTGAAGAACAAAAATACCGAAAATAACACTACAATAAAGGACGGTATACGCAACTACTCTGCCGACAATATGCTTCATAGGTTGTTAGTCTAATAAAAGGGGATAATAATTGCAATCCTCCCCTTTGCAAATATACGATACATCTGCGTTGTCGCATCATTAAAAGTGTACACGGATGTACAACTGTTTAACATAACCGCTAGACCAGATTGAAAAACTTGGGTAGACTAGCGGGGTTATGCAAAAGCGAAAGTCTTTGAGCAGTTTCTTTAGTTTTAGTTAATCACCGTTCCGTAGGAGTCTTCATGAAAAATTTGTATGGAAGTATTTCAAAAAAAACCGTATGTATTTGCCTTATAATCGGTATGCTTTCCTGCTTAAGCGCACAGAGTGCAAAACCTCATACACAGTCTAACCGGAAAGTATCCGAAAAGACCGCGGCAACCGACAATACGACGAAAGCTACTGAAGAAATCCCACCGCGTGTTATATTCGGACAGCAGCTTAGTGCATTACTAAGCGAGCAAAAATGGGAAGAAGCCATCGCACTCTTTGACACATTGCCCGAAGAGGACAGAGATTCCCTTTCAATACGGAATTTAAAGGTTGCCGTACTCATTTCAACCGGACGTATAAAGGATGCGGAGACAACGGCAAAAGCTCTGGAAAAACAATATCCCAACGACCTCAATGTTCTGTATTCAATGACAATGATTGCTCAAGCAAAAAAAGATAAAAAAATGCGAAAAACGTATTTAAAAAAGATATTAAAGCTTGAGCCAGATAATGTACAGGCATTACTGGAAGAAGGCATCGATTTTTACGACCAAGGAAACTATAAAGAAGCAGGGAAAACATTCAACAAAATTTTGCAAAAACACCCGAATGATATTGAAGCACTTATTTGGTGCGGTAAGGTGTATTATTTGGATAACAAGATGACGGAGGCGGAGCAATGCTACCTTACAGTCTTGAAGTATCAGCCGAAGAACAGCCTTGCAATTGCCGAATTAGCACGGATAAAATCGGAAACAAATCGCATGGCTGAAGCGATTGCGGATATACAAAAAGCAACTGAATTGGAACCCGATACCGCTTCGCATTGGACAGACCTCGGCTCTTATAATCTACAAATAGGAAGAAGAGAAGAATCACTTGCTGCATTTAACCGCGCCATCGAACTTATTCCCGATTCATATTTTGTCCATATTTACCTTGCGGGATTAAACGATGACCTCGGTAATAAGGAAGATGCGATAAAGCATTACAAAAAAGTAACCGAACTCTATCCTCAATATTACTTTGCGTATGAAGGACTCGGGATTTTGCTGTTTGAAAAAAAAGATTGGGAGGATTCCCGCCGCGCCTTTGTAAATGCCCTGCGTTATGCTCCCACAAATGTCTATTATGCACTATCCGCAACGGTATGCAGCTATAAAATGGGTAAGAAAAAAGAAGCGAAAGATTTTATGTCAAAATATCTTAAAACGATAGACCGCACAAAACACGAAACCGATTACTATCTATGCCGCCTCTTTATCGACTTCGCCGGTGATAGTGATGTCAATAACCGCATCACAAAAGAAAAAGATGAAACGGAACGCTTACGCAAGTTTTTTTATCTGGCTGAATTCTATCGGCTGGCAGGTAAAGGACATCTTGCCGAAAAAGTTCTGCTCGAAATCAAAACAACCCAGACTCCGAGCTTTTTTGAATACCGGCTTGCGGTAAGCGAGCTTACTGCGAATACGGATACTACGGCAAAAAAATAGGACAAGCTCATGAATCAAACGTTGAAACGTATTACCTTAAATGATAAAGAAATCATCTTGCTTGGAACGGCGCATATTTCAAAAGAAAGCATCGATGATGTTGAACAGTGTATCCACGACGAACAGCCCGATTGTGTTTGCGTCGAATTGGATGAACAACGGTACAAAGCGCTTACCGACGAAAAGCGCTGGCAAGAGCTCGATATTATCGAGGTGCTTAAAAGCGGAAAAGGCTTTTTGCTGCTTGCTAATCTCGTGCTTGCCGCTTTTCAGAAACGGATCGGCGCCGATGTCGGGGTTAAGCCGGGGGATGAAATGAAGGCCGCCATTACCGCCGCGAAAGAACTTTCGATTAAAACCGAACTTGTAGACAGGCCGATTCACATCACGCTCAAACGGGCATGGGCAAAGAACAATCTGTGGGGAAAATCGAAGCTTTTGGCAACGCTGCTCAGCAGCGCCTTTTCTACCGAAAAACTCAGCGCGGACGAGATTGAAGCGCTGAAAGACAAAAGCGAGATGGACAGCATGATGGCGGAAATGGCGGAATACTTGCCGCAGGTAAAAGAAGCCCTCATCGACGAGCGTGACCGTTATTTAGCGACAAAAATATGGAATGCGGCAGGAAAGAAAACCGTTGCGGTTTTAGGAGCGGGACACCTTGAAGGTACCGCCGCCTACATCGAAAAACTCCAAAACGGGACAGCGCCGAACGATGTATCCGATATTGCGGACGTACCGCCGAAGAGTGGTTTTGCAAAAATTTCGGGCTGGATATTACCGGCGCTGATTGTGCTGCTTATTGCAGCGGGTTTCATGAAAGGCGGTGTTGCAGCGTCAAGCGCGTTGCTGATGCGCTGGCTACTCTGGAACGGAAGCCTTGCCGCATTCGGCACACTGCTTGCGCTTGGTCATCCGTTGAGCATCATAACCGGCTTTTTGGGCGCCCCGCTTGCAACCCTTAATCCGTTTATCGGCGTCGGCTTATTCACCGGCATTGTTCAAGCATGGGTTCGCAAGCCTCAAGTTGCCGATATGGAAAATCTGACTACCGACGTAACGAGCATTAAGGGTTGGTACAAAAATAAAATTGCGCACATTCTGTTGATCTTCTTTTTATCCAGCCTCGGCGGAGCAATCGGAAACTTTATCGCAGTGCCTGCACTGGTAAGCGGCTTATTATAAGGAAGTGTCCGGCGCGATTGTCATGGAGAGAATGATGGAATCAATTCAAAGTAAGCTTTTAGCGATGCAAGATATATCATATCGGGATTTTAATGCAAAGCTCATCCCTACCGTAGACCCGAAACTTATGATTGGGATCCGAACGCCTCTTTTACGAAAATTTGCGAAAGACCTGTTTAAAACAGAACCGAAGCAGTCTGCTACTTTTATGCAAACCCTTCCGCACCGGTATTTTGAAGAAAACAATCTCCACGCATTCCTCATCGAAAATATCAAAGACTTTGATACCGCCATAACCGAAACGGAACGGTTTTTACCGTTTATCGACAACTGGGCAACCTGCGATACCTTTGTACCGCCGCTCTTTAAAAAATATCCAGATGAGGTATATCAAAAAATTTTGCTCTGGATACGGTCGCCCCGCACTTATACCGTCCGGTACGCCATCAATCTCTTGTTGTCGAATTATCTTGATGACCGGTTTAAACCGGAAATGCTTGAACTCGTTGCCTCTGTAAAATCGGACGAGTATTACATCAATATGATGATTGCGTGGTATTTCAGCTTTGCGCTGATTAAACAGTACGATGCAGCGCTCCCATATATCAAAAAGCAAAGGCTTGCCCCCTTTACCCACAACAAAACCATTCAAAAAGCGATAGAGAGCCGCCGGATTTCTCCGGAAATAAAGGACTACCTGCGAACGCTGAAAGTGTAAAAGAGCCTGCTATACACGCCCGTCGATAAGTGAACAATAACAATATATCGCAAATGTTGCTAGGGTAGGTACGCCACATTGATATTCCGTAACGCATCGAAGAGCTTACGCTTTAACTCATAGTTGCCGCCCGTTAGCTTATCCAATCGGGAACGGGCGATTTTTCTGCCTGAATTATCCTGATAGCTACAGGTACAGGTGGAAGAAATATACCCCTGCATTTCAGCATGACGGATAATCATCGGAATGTCGGCAAGGCAGAGCGGGCGGATAAATGTCAACGGGAATTTATCGAACCTCAGTACCGGAGGCATTGCCGCAAGCTCTCCTTTGGTGAGCGCATTCATCAGCGCCGTTTCAAGGATGTCGTCCAAGTGGTGCCCGAGCGCAATTTTATTAAAGCCGTGTTCCTGCGCATATTTGCTCAGTTCCAACCGGCGCTGGCTGGAGCACCACCAGCAGTTCATCTTTTTGCCGGTTTTAAGCCGCTCTAGTACCGAAATGGTTTTAACGGTTAAATCAATGCCCCAGCTTTTAAAGCGCGCCGCCAATTCAGGGGCAAACTCGGAGCCGATATCCGTAGCAATATGGAGCGCGGCGGCTTCAAAAATCGGATGGCGGCGCTGCAGCCGCGCTGCAAAATATTCCGTAAGGGCGGTCGAATCCTTTCCACCGGAAGCGGCAATCAAAATCCTGTCTCCAGCTTCTATCATGTTATATTCGGAAACAGCCTTATCGATGGTTCTAAACAGCTTGGGGTTTGCCATAGTGAAGAGCCGTATGTGCAAGCAGCCTATTACCGCTGCCGGTATAAAGTGCGGCTTGAAATCATTGATGCCCGTTTGCACCGGCATCTATATAACTGTAGAGCGTGTACTTGGAAATGCCGAAGTGGGTTGAAATCTTATCGCCGGATTTTGTAATTAAAAAAGCACCGGAGTTATTTAAAAACTTAATAGCCGCGATTTTGTCTTCTTTATTCATTAACGCAACAGGCTTACCCACAATACGGACGGACTGTTCGATAAGTTCGTCCAACAAATCGTTGACATTTTGAGGAATATTTTCAGGTTCATTTTTAGTGCTGACGGGTGAAATAAGCTGCTGTAACACATTTTCTGCCATCTGCATCGGCGTAATATCAAGATTGATCGAGAGCACCGCCTCGATTGCATTATCTTCGCCTCTGATAAACATACTACTTGATTTAAGAATGCGCCCGTCCTTTGTTTTGGTCAGATAGCTCAGTTTATCTTCCAACGTTTTATGATCGCTATGCAGCGCCTCAAGCACTACATGAGACGGGCCGTCGCCTAGCTTTCGCATGGTAACATTGCCGTTTTCTATGATAACGATGGAGCTGTTAGTATAGTCAGCCGTCAGATCATGTACAAGAACTTCGCAATTATTACCGAAGTGAATCGCAATACCATGTGCAATTTGTTGTAGCAGCGTAAGGGTGTGTTTGGACATCATACCGTGTAATTCCTTTTATCTTTCATTGTTTTTTAACTGAATATCGTTTTGCAACTTATGTATTGCCTGATTGAGCTGCTGCACCGCGGTGTTTTGTGGATCGGCTTGAATCGCTTTTTGCAGGTATCCAACGACAGTTTCCGTATCGGCGCTTCCTGTCATCAAATAGGAATAAGCGGTTAAATACCATGCAAGTTGCAATTCGGCGGGAGAAAGATCGCCTGTTTCTGCAGCGGCTTTGTACTCATCACCTGCTTTAAGATAATTCCCCTGCTGCGCAAAGCTCTTTGCCCGTATGTCGGCGCTCATCAATACGTACTTTCCTTTGAGTCCCGATTTATTATGAGGATCCAGTGCGGGGACTTGCATGCGTAAAGAATCATAGCGATGCGCCTCCGCATTGCCGACCGTATTTAAAAACTCATCGATCGCACGGGCTTTTTCCGCTCCTTTTGCCGTATTGATACGCTTTCGCGCTTCAACGACGCTTGTCCGCTGTGCAGTCAGCGCTTTGATTTTTTCTATCAACTGAGCTTCTGTTTTTATATCAGCTTCTATAACGGCAGCGGCATACATATCTCGTTCGGCTGTTTGTAGTACGACAAAAGGAACTTCAGGCACTGCATATTCCGAAAACAATAGATAATTCTTTTGCGCCGTCTTTCGTTCACTTTCAGTAGGATTGTGTAACAAGTCGATAAAACGGGCGGCATAGTCCTCCGCTAATTCCGTTTTGCATGATTCGGTAAGGATATTTTTTGAAAACTCTTCCGCTTCTTGTGACCAATCGGAACCGGTAAAGATAAGCAGAATATCCCGACCATCCTTGCCGTAATTTTGAACTTTTCCCCCATCGCGTTTTGCCGAAGAAGTAGAAACACAGCTGCTCACCATAAAGGCAAAGCAGATACATAGTAATCCATATCGATATAATTTATACATAAAGCGATTATATCATTAAACTAACAAATCGCAAAGAGATCTTTTTGTGTATGTCAGTGGGTGGGGATAGTTTATTCCATAACGGTGATTTCGACACGCCGGTTTAGTGCGCGTTCCGCTTCGGTTCTGTTCGACGCAATCGGCTTTGTGCCTCCTGCGCCGCTATAGATGAATACACCGGCCGGGATGCCGCGTTTGGTCAGCTCATCGACAACTGTTTTTGCACGCCGGAGAGAGAGTCCGTGTTGGGTGCTCTTATCGCCGACATCAGCGGTATGGCCTTCAACAAAAAGGTTTTTAAAGGTCAGCGTTTTTAATATGGCGGCTATTTCATTGAGTTTTTTATCTTCTCCGTGTAATAATTCCGCTTTATCTGCCACAAAGTTTACATTCTTCAAATTCAGCAGTATGCCGCGCGGCGTTTCCTGCACATTAAAAATACCGTCTCCCTTATCTTTTATGCGCTCCTTGTTTGAGCTCTCCGGTTTTGCCGGTACGTGCGGTGTTGTCTCGCTTAGCGTTTTCTCAGATTGCCGGACAGGAGGTTTCGCAGGTTTCTTACTGTCGCCAAGTAATGCCGGTACCGGTATGGAGCCGCCGTTATAAACGGTATGCTGTCCGTAGTTATAAAAATGCAGCAAAAAGCCGCGCTGCCGGATTGTTTCGTCACCCTTGTAAAAAAATGTTTCATCGATTTTTTCTCGAATAAAGAGCGGGCGGCTCCGCTCATCCAGATAAATATCCGCCGTCCTGCTTCCTTCCGAACGGAGCATATCAGCATCGCCTAACTGATCTTCACCGTGATACCGCACGGCAAACACCGCCTTTACATAATGAGTATCCTTTCCATTATATTTCTTTTTGCCGATGTATTGATATTCAGCCAATACCGGAATCCGCGTAGCATTTTTTCCTTGCTGTGGACACACTACGATCACACTTTCTGCTGTCCATTTTTTTCCGATATCTTGCAGGTCAAGCTGTTGTGCGGGGCTTGCCGGAAAGTTCCGCAGCAGCGGATAACCCGAGTCTTGTGTAAAGTCCAGTCTGGAATGGTGTAGTCCTGACCGGTTCGCGTTTCCGACTGCCGGATGAGCCGACTGTGTAAAAGCAATCGGTCTAATTTCATCAAGTTTTTTTGCCATACCAACCATATTCTTGCGGGTTTCTTCCAGCACAAAGGCCTCCCCCTCATATCGATAGGCCGGCTCATCGTTATAAACGGCAGCTTTTTCATCAAGGTAGATATACGCTTCCCGATAGGTAAGCCCCGCATACGCGCCGTTTTTGTAAACCGAATAGTCGGCGCGCTCCGAAATGCTGATTCTCCCGTTCGTAAATGCAATAACCGGAATCAATACACAGGCAATAGATAGTATCGGTCGTTTCACTCATTTCTCCTCTAACAAAGCGTTCACTGCACCGGCTCTTATCGGCTGTCTTTATTATCATCGTCAAATAAAAAAAGATAATTACCGCCTCTGCCGCGGTTGCAGATTCCGAGGTATGTTAATAAAGTTAAATTATGGGGTTCCCCTCACTTCGTTCGGGTCGCTACGTCCGCTGTTCCGCTTTCGCTCCATTCCTCCACTTCGTTTCGGAACACCTTCGGTGCAGCTCCCATCGCTAACCCTGCATACAATAAGATTAAAAAAGCTAAAAATTGATTTCCGGGACAAATAGAAGTTGACGATAATTTTACTCCTGTATATACTATAATGTATACGGAGGCGCTGATATGGTTTGTACAAAAGTATTCACAAGTGGAAATAGTCAGGCTGTAAGGATACCGAAAGAATTTCATATTGATGTTTCTGAATTATTCATCAAGAAAATCGGTTCATCAATAATCCTAACACCAAAAGAAAATAATTGGGAAAATCTTGAAAGAAGTCTTTCCGAATTTTCTGATGATTTCATGGCAGAAGGAAGAAGTCAACCGGCAATGCAAGAAAGGGAAGGTTTTTGATGTATTTGCTCGATACAAATATCTGTATTTTTCTCATAAAGAATAAAAATCAACATTTAAAGAAAAAGATATTTAACTGTAAAAAAGAAGAATTATTTCTTTCTTCTATTACAATTGCTGAGTTGGAGTATGGTGTTTCAAAAAGTCAATTTAGAGAAAAAAATCGCCGTGCTCTTCTGAATTTTTGTTCCGATTTTACTAACATAATAGATTTTACGACAGAAGATACAGAAATATACGGGATGATTAGAGCTTATCTTGAAAATAAAGGGATTCCGATTGGACCTTTTGATACACAGATTGCTGCTCAAAGTTTAGCAAGAAATCTGACTGTGGTTACAAATAATACAAGAGAATTTTCCAGAATACCCGGATTAAGAGTCGAAGACTGGACAAAAGAATAATAAAAACCTACCCCAATTCAAATCTGACATTGCAAAGTCCTATACGGGCAATGTAATAGACCTACTCTGAAACTTTCGTTTTCGAATAGATCGACGAATTCTTGCATCACACAAATAGCACCTTAAAATGCAACAGTTGAACAAAGTGTGAGCTTTGGAAACTACTGCATTGATGCGCTGAACGCGTATATGTTAATAAGCGACATCGTCAATTCACACCATCCGTGGCGTAAATTGACTTGCGAGTTTCACAAAAATATAATTTTTGTGAAACGTCGTTGCTGTTTTATTCGCCCGTCATCCTGAAGCGGTTTTGTGCAAACTCGGCATTCACTACTGCCTCAGGACGGCGGTGGTTCCATGCAGAAACGAGATTTGCTTATCGCAAATCTCGCAGGCAAAAATGTACAAGGATGTACATTTTTGACGAACGCACTATTTCAGTGGCTGAAAATAAACCTACGATGCAGGAACAATTCACATCCTTATACTGATGTAACAAGTAGAAACTCTATAAAAGAAAACGATTCCTTAAGGTTTGAAGCAACTTTGCCTGACGGTAAAATTGTAGAAAATTGGTAATCAATGGTGTTAAACAGGAATATGAAACTGGTGTAAAGATGTATTACGATGTAAAAGCAGCTGATCTTGGAAGCGATAAGATTGAAATCAGCGTTGTTTTTAAAGACATTTAGAGAAATACTATTAGCAAAAATAACACGGTAAAACCGGCTGGCAATCAATCAAATATGCAAAATCCCAATAAGGGAACAGCTGGTGCAAATCGCAGCACGCCCAAAGCCAAGAAAATCGCGGCGAACAACTTAATTCAAATAAAAAAGGGAAGTAATGTATAATAAAAAAAGAATCTAACATCCGCCTGTCGTCCGGCGCACAGCGGCGTCCAACACGCGAATTAAGCTGACGGCGGAACTCAAAAGCCTTACGGCCTTCTCGCTTCTTGCAGCTTATCCGCCGCCCGTTAGATGGATGGCGCAGAGCGCCACTTGCTGTTAGTAAAGTAAATCTTCCGACATTTTTTACCAAGAAAAATATAAAATCGTTGGCGGATTTTATGAAAGGAGTACTATTGGCGATGTATTATTGATAAATGGGGAATTTCTATGGCCATCAATTCCATGCCGTTTGCAAATCGAGGAGAGCAAGCTGCGATTGTTTTTGGAATTTTGGGCGTGGAAATATCGACAAAAATCCAGCAAAGTCAAGCTTGTCTGGATTTTTTATAGAAAAACGTGACTTTTTATGTTATACTATTGGTAAGTTGCAGAAAGGATGTCGTTATGTCTTATGAAACAATGGTTGAACAAATAAAAACAGTTCCTCAAGAATGTCTTGTTGATATTGAAAACTATATTCAGTTTGTTTTGTATCGATATAATCAGAATGTAAAAACTGAAAAAACTCCAAATCTCTCAAAATATTTTGGTTCTGTAAATTTAAAAAAAGATGGTCTTTCAATTCAAAAGGAAATGAGAAATGAATGGAACTGACTTTGTAGCTGATACAAATGCGTTAATTTATCTTCTAGACGGTAATTCTTGCATGAGCCCATTTTTACAGAGTAAACTTGCATTTTCAGTTATATCTGAAATGGAACTCTTGTCTTTATCTGGAATAACAGCTACAGAAGAAAGTAATATAAAATCACTCCTGCTTGATTGTAAAGAAATTTCTCTTACAGGCGAAGTAAAAGAAAAAACAATCGAAATTCGCAAAAAATATAAAACAAAACTTCCCGATGCGATTGTTGCAGCTTCCGCAATTGTAAATAATCTACCACTTATTACCGCTGATAAAAGATTTAATCAGATAGAAGAATTACAATTGGAATTAATTATTCCAGTTATGTAAATAAAACCTAACACTCTTCTTCAACCTGACATTGGGGATGTCTCAAAAGTTGGTTACTTTTTCGCTATCTATGCGAATTTAAGTCTTTATACGGTAATAACTTTTAAATCTACCATGGATGGCAGTGGTTTTAACAATAACAAGTTTTCGATGAGAAAACTTGAAGATAAAAACGGTACAAGGACGTACCGTTTTTATCGTAACATCGCATCTAAATCTAAGGAAACTATCCAAAAACTGTTACACAATACGCTTTAGCGGATATGATAAATCATTTTCTTACAGAAAAAACCGATAGGCTTTCAGTTTTTGGACAGCCCCATTTTTCCAACAAGCGGGCAAACGTCCGATACATTTGCTCTGTCTGGCTCTGTTGATTTTACTGCTAAAATCGGTACAATCGGCATAGCTACAACTTTGAGGTTCCTATGATTCTGTTTGTTTCCTTTCTTATCATTTTGGCCATGCTGTCAACCAAAATCAGTGATAAATTCGGACTGCCGCTCCTTATCGGTTTTATTCTTATCGGTGTCCTTGCCGGAAGTGATGTCTTAAATTTGTTCTATTTTGACAATGCGCTTTTAACCAAAAAAATTGCAGATATCCTGTTGATTTTTATTATTTTTGACGGTGGTTTTTGTATTACAAAGGAGACGTTTCACAAAGTTGCAGGACCATCGATGACGCTTGCGATTCTCGGCGTTGCACTGACTTCGGCGACACTCGGCTTTCTAATTCACTTTGTCCTTGAATTCGATTTAGCGTATTCGATGCTAATTTCTTCCATTATTTCTTCTACCGATGCGGCCGGTGTTTTTATGATTACCAAGTCGAACCCGATTAAGGATAACCTTGCCGCAACGCTCAATGTTGAATCCGCAGCGAACGATCCGATGGCGATCTTGCTTACCCTTACCTTTGTGCATATCGCGACAGGGGCTTTTCAATCTCCAGCTCTGGCTGTTGCACAGCTTATTTGGCAGTTTGTCGGCGGCATTATTATCGGTTATTTTGCTTTTCAAATTTCAGTCTGGTTGTTTAACCGGCTGCAGTCGGATAATAGAGGGAATTATAACGTTTTGATGCTCGGATGCGTACTGCTTGGATACGGTGCAGCGGAGCTTTGCCAAGCAAACGGGATTATCGCGGTGTTCTTTATGGGCTATTGGATCGGCAACACAGCCTTCCCTGCAAAGCGCAGTGTCGGAAATTTTCTCGAAAGTGTTTCCACTATTTTTAATATCACGCTCTTTATTATGCTGGGACTTTTATCGTTTCCGCATCAGTTTGTCCATATCTGGAAAGAAGCGCTCATCATTGTCGGTATTATGATGTTTATCGCCCGTCCGCTTGCCGTGTTGGTTTCTACGTTCCCGTTTCAATATACCCGGAAGGAAAAATTCTTTTTAATGTGGGGCGGCATTAAAGGCGCGGTTCCGATTGTTCTTGCAACCTATCCGCTTTCAAACGGGCTAGATGAAAACGGCTTTATCTTTAATACAATCTTTTTTGCCGTTTTCCTTTCCTGTATTATTCAGGGAACGACGCTTGCGCCCCTTGCTCGATTGCTTAAATTTACCAATCCTAAAAAACCGGAATCGCTGTATTCGGTTGAGTTGTATTCACTTAAAGCAAGCGACATCGATATCTTCGATATTTATATTGAAGATCATTCCGGCAGTATCGGTCAAAAAATCAGTAACCTCCATTTAGATAAAGATACGCTTATCAGTTCAATTGTGCGGGATGGTAAAATCATCTTTCCTAAAGGCGATACCGTCATTCAAAAAAGCGATATTCTCTATGTACTCGCTCATTCGGCAAAAATAAAGGAAATTACGGAAAAGCTTAACGAACCGAGCGAGTGAGATATAGGGCGTGAATATTGCTCAATACCGATAAAACAGATATAGTAAATCCATTAATTCCGGACTAATACAAGAGGAGTCACAATGAGCGAAAATAAATTGAAAATTCTTGGATGGATAGGAACGGCATTGTCGGTTACCATGTACATATCTTATATCCCTCAGATTATGGATAACTTACACGGAAATAAAACCGTTTTTCTTCAACCTTTGGCAGCAGCTGTCAACTGTACGATATGGGTTTTATACGCATTGCTGAAAGATAAAAGAGATTATCCGCTCGCAGCAGCAAATGCACCGGGCGTTATTTTCGGTTTGATAGCAGCAATTACCGCTCTTTAGGCGCCCGCGAGTTTCTAATAAGTCTATAGATATACAGAACTTATTAGAAACCCGCAAATTATACTTTTCCTACTTCTTCAATTCATGAATATTGATGGATTTAATGTTCGGGGTTCTACCGTCTGAAGAGGTCGGAATCTTAATAGTTCCAGCCCTAATCTCATCAAAAATCTTATCCCGTCCGGCAACATTCGGATCAAAGCCGATGAGCTTCCAGTTGTAGCTAACCTTGGGAGTAATAACTCCCTTATCAACATCCTTTACATACGCGCCGATTAAATCACGTATGCGTCCGGCGTCCTGCATCACTTCATACGAATCGTAATACACGTCTTTAGGCGTTGCAAGCTTCAAACTTTGCAGCGTACCAAAGCGGTAGTTGTTGACAGCAACCTTATACACCTTTTTAGGATCAAGGGCTTCCCCTTTTATCTTCGCGTTTGCGATTCTATTCCCAGCCTCTTTTGAAATATCGATGTCGTAGTCGATACCTTCAAACATATCGTAGTTGTAACCGCGAACATTGGGGTTGAACGAAATCGTTACGTCGCCTTCCTTTGCAGTGTTATAATATGATGCCGACCACTCCATGTATTTTAAGAGGTTCTCGCCGGTCATATTAACGCCCATCAGCGTATTGGAATATTTATAGATAAAGGCGACATCTTTTTTCTTAAAATCTCCTTTCTTTAAATTCATGTCAAAGCGGAAGGCGGCCGCAGCAGCAACATCAGCCTTCGTGTAATACAGCTGCACATCATTGATTAAGTCGATAAGGGCGGTATCTTCCAGCTGAATGGTAGGCATGGTGGTAACCTTGTCTTTTCCGGTAATGTAGTCTACGCGCGGGATAAAATCAGCGGTAACCTTTCCGACGATGAGGTTTGCATCCGCAACAGATTTGTCATGCACAAATTCAAACTCTTTTTCCATCGCTTTATCGGCAGCGATTTTGGCAGTTTCGCGGTTTTCCGCTTTTACGGAAACAACCTTCCATGCGCCGTTATCCTTTTTAACCTGTACTTCGCCAACGGCCAAAGCCCAACCGTAGCAGCCCGGCTCAATGATCCATGTTTTATCACCGTTCTGGCCGTCTATAAGGGTGGCATACCGAGCGTGTTCATGCCCGCCGAAGATTAAATCGAACTCAGGGATTTGCTTCGCCATTTCGATAACGCCGCTGTTGGTGCCGTATTCACCGTTACGTCCAAGGTGGAAGGCGCCGATTAAGACATCGTATTGCCCTTTTAAGGAGTCGACGGTTTCGCGCGCAACGGCAATCGGGTCTTCAAACTCCAGTCCCTTAAAGTGAGAGGGGGCGGCAGCTTCCCACATCGGGATATGGGGCGGCACCATACCGATAACGGCCACGCGGACTCCTTCAATATCAAACAGCTGATAGGGCAGTACAAAATTGCTGCCATCCTTGGTGTTTTTGATATTGGCGCTTAATACCGAACCGTTAAAGTGGCGGATATTACGGGCAAGGAATTCTTTTTCAAAATTGAATTCGTGGTTACCCAATACCCAAATATCGTAGTTCATGTAATTGAGCGCTTGAATCATCGGGTGGGTGTCAAGGTCGTTAAACAGGTCGGCGCTGTTATCTTGCACCGTGTCGCCAACGTCGATTAAAACGGTGTTGGGATTCTGTGTGCGAAGTTCCTGTGCAAGCACGTAAGTTTTTACAAAACCTGCTGCCGGTGTTTCTTCGCACACTGCGTAATCGTACGCATAGAGCCGTCCGTGTACGTCGCCTGTTACGCCGAAGGTAAGGGTAACGGCATCCGCGCCCGGTTGTCCCTTTTGGATAATCTTGTGGGTAAGTTTTACCTCATCAGATTGCTTTCCGCGTGCCTTTGCGGTACGTGCAGCGGTCTGTTCCGTGCTTCGTGATGCAGAATTTGTTTCGACGCAGGCTGTCAGCGAAAAAACAAAAACCAGTGCGGCTATAAAGCCGAGCATTCTTTTCTTGATCATGTGCATACTCCTTCACATTTTTTAAGCAAGTCCACCACAACTACATTGGGCTGCAGGAACTTCCTTCTTATCTATAGAACGGATATTATCCGCCTATTTTCTCATTTCATTTGCAGCCGGTATCCGCAGTATAAAAAGCGCAACCAACGCCGTACACGGAACCGCGGCGATAATGCCGATGCTGCCGGAAATGCCGTGCATAATTTCTATGACGATGCGCGGTATATTGATAAACTGCGTAAAACTCATGCCGTAGCCCCAAATCATCATCACCAGCGGCAGCGACGAGCCGGCAAAGGCTAAAATGAGCGTGTTACTCATCGTGCCGGTAATATCTTTACCCACCGTCAGCCCAGACTGAAACAGCTCTTTTTTAGTGAGGCGCGGATTGGCGGCTAAAATTTCCTGCATGGAAGACGCAATCGACATGCTGACATCCATCACGGCGCCGAGCGAGGCAATCAAAATTGAGGTGAACAATAGCCCATCCAGCTTGAGATTGTAGTCGGGCGCTAAGTTGAGTAGCTGCTCGCCGCCTTCCATATTAACGCCGGAAAGCTGCGCCGCGAAGGACACGATTACCGAGATAATGCCCGCAATGGTAATGCCGGCGACGGTGCCTGCGATGGCCGTATAGGTTTTGCGCGTAAAGCCGCCTATCAAAATAAAGCTGACGATGGTCATAACGGAAACAAGCCCGATAGAAACCGGCACGGGCGGGAACCCTGCAAACAGGGCGGGGATCAGTACGGTAACGATGAGCACACAGGTAAAAATGAGTCCAAGTGCGGATTTTAAGCCCTGTCCCCTACCGAGGAGAATCAGTGCAGCAAAGAACAACCCCACCAGCACAAAAACATAGATGTCGCGTTTGAGGTTATAGAGCCACACGGCCGTTTTCCCGCCGCTCTCCCGCAGCGTGAACACCGCCTTTAAGCCCCTATAGGCAAAATTGCTGTGCAAGCTGCTCAGCGTGTTATACACTTCAAATACTTGGTTTTTATATTTCCCTTCGAGAATTTTAACGCGAAGTTTTTGCGTACCGCGATATCTGCCTTGCACGACAGGATCGGGAGAAAGGTCTTCTTCCAAAATCTCCATCACAATCCCCTCAGCAAACTCTTGGATAAACGGAGATTCCGGCTTGAGTTTATTTGAAATTTTCGGCATACCGAAACAGAGAAGCGCTGTAATCACCAGCACTGTCCCTGCAAATACTTTTTCTTGCATACTCTATGGTAGAATTATATCGCGAGATTCCCCCACCCGTCAACATTTTTTCTCTATGTCAATAGTTTTCTCCCTATAGTTTTCTCCCTATTTTCAAAAGATATAAAATATGATATACATACCGCTCAACTCAAAATTATTTAAAGCAGGATACAGAGCATGGTAAAAAAACGTTTTTCAATCAGCAATAAGTTGATTATCATTTTCGGGCTTTTAATTGCAGCTGCCTCGCTGACGGAAGGTGCACTGGCAATCGGCTTTGCACGGAAAGCCGTAATTGAAAAATTGGAAGTGCAGCTTGTCGATAAAGCTTTGGATGAAGCGGAAATTATCGACGCAAAAATCAGTGCTTTTTTTCAATTTTTAGAAGGGTTATCTCATATCCCAATACTGTATGATTCAACCGCTTCCTATCAAGAAAAAATAGAACAACTGCAGAAAAATACAATGAGCAACGATATAATAGAAGAACTCAACATCAGCGATACCGCAGGTATTTGTTATGCAAAAAGCGGCACGGTAAATGTAAGCGACAGGGCATGGTTTAAAGCTTCAATGAAAGGGGAACATTTTGTTTCCGACTTACTGATTTCAAAAACAACTCAAAAGTTGATCAGTACGTTTTCGATTCCGCTTTATGATGAGGAGCAACGCATCACGGGTGTTTTATCAGCCGATATTTCCGGTCTATGGTTCAGAGATAATATCAAAGATATTACCATCGGCAAAAGCGGCAATTGCTACATCATAGGGCCGACGGGAGCAACGATTGCCGATCAGGATATTGATGCAGTAACAAGTATGCTCAATCCCAGTCAGGAAGGACAGAGCAATATGGAATTAGATTCTTGCGGAAGATTTGAACGGAATGCTATCGCTTCTTCGCAACCCGGCATCGGCTATTATGAGTACGAAGGGGTTCCTAAAATTGCAGCTTATACGAAACTGAAATCAGCCGCATGGACTACTATTGTATGTGCGCCCGTACACGAATTTATGGAAACCGTCAATACACTCCGGCTCAGTCTGATTTTAATCGGATTTGGTATTTTTGCAGGATCTGTTATCATTGTCTATTTAGTAGCCCGAGGAATGATAAAACCGGTTAAACGAACGGTTTCGGCTTTAAAAAACATCGCACAGGGAGAAGGTGATTTAACCATAAACCTTCCTGTAACGGGGAATGATGAGGTAACAGACTTATCCGAATATTTTAATGAGACGATTGCAAAAATAAGAAACGCGATCAAATCGATAGGCGTAAATTGCAATGAAATGGAAGAAATCGGAAACGAGCTCTCTACCAATATGACCGAAACGGCGAGCGCGGTGCATCAAATCAGTACGAATATCGACAGCGTAAAACAACAGGCAATGACTCAAGCAGCAAGCGTTACTGAAACCGCTGCAACCGTTGAAGAAATTGTTCGCACTATCAAACAATTGAATACAGGTATTGAAATGCAGGCAGCGAGTGTTGCTCAGTCTTCGTCCTCTATCGAAGAAATGGTCGCAAATATTGCCTCCATCACACAGACGCTTGCTAAAACCGACAACGCTATTAAAGACCTTACAACAGCGACAGGCGACGGCAAAGCAACACTTGTAACATCAAATACCGTAACTCAGAAGATTGCGGAAGAATCAGGTTCACTGATAGAAGCTTCGAGCGTTATTCAGCACATTGCATCGCAAACCAACTTACTCGCAATGAATGCTGCTATCGAAGCAGCGCATGCAGGAGAGGCTGGAAAAGGCTTTGCTGTCGTCGCCGATGAAATTCGCAAGCTTGCTGAAGATTCCGCAACACAAGGAAAGACAATTACCGCAACCTTAAAAATGCTCTCAGCGGAAATAGAAACGCTTTCCGCTTCATCAAAGACGGTAGAAGATAAGTTCAATGCAATATTCAACCTTGCTCAGCAAGTTAAAGAAATGAGCGCCAGCCTAACGGAATCGATGAAGGAACAGGAGCATGGCAGCAAAGAAGTTTTAACCGCTATTAAAAACATCAACACGGTAACAGCGGAAGTACAAGCCGGCTCCGAAGAAATGCTGAAAGGCGGTGAAGGGGTCGCTCAGGAAATGCGAAAGCTTGATAATCTTACCCGCATCATAACTGACAGCATGAACGAAATGGCGGCGGGCGCGATGCAGATTAACAATACCATGCAGGAAGTAAACGAGATTACGCAAAAAAACAAACAGAGTATCGATAATCTAGTAGAAGAAGTGAATAAGTTTAAAACTCATTAGGGGTTATCCTAAGAATCTAAGGAAACACTGATAATGCATTACGCTTCTGTCGTCTTGCTTTTATTATAATAACAAGACGGATGCTAGCCCTACACTACCTCTACGGCGGTCTTGCTGCGGAGATAGAAAATATAGGCTTTAACCGATTTGGGCGACTGTTGTCCGCCGGGGGCTTGACCGAACCCTTCCATTTTATAAAAATTTTCTACGGCAGCTTTGTAGATTAAAAGCTGCCTTCGATGTTGTTCAGGATAGATTTTTTGATCGGTTTTATAATCGATGATATACGCGGTATCTTCGTATTCAAAAAGCAAATCGATTTGCCCTATGACGAGCTTCCCTTCGTAGAGGGTTAAAAAGCCGTATTCGGTCTTTCTGAATGAAGCCTCTGCCGCCTTTTGTCCCAGCGGAGAAGAAAGAAAAGCGGTGCACAGTTTTTCCACTTCCCGGGCGTACTTTGCAGGCAGTGTACACGGGCGGTCTAAAAAGCGGGCTTCCATCGCTTTGTGCACCAAGGTTCCGAACTCGGTGGAGGAAAGCTCATCGCCGTCCTTTTCACCGGTATTGTCGCCCTGCTCGATATGTTCATTTAATTCGGTATGTTTCATAGTTTTAGATTGAGCCATCGTTTGTGAATATTCCATACTTTGCGCTTCCTTACTTTGAAGCATTGCAAGCGGTGCTTCGCTTAACCGGAGCCACTGCCGGTCTTTTTCAAATTGAGTTGCCGGTATGACGCGCGGTTCCGCAAGTGGAAAGTTTTTTTCCGCAGCCTGTCGGTATAGGGCACGGGTTTTATCAAGATTGAAGTGCTGCCGGTCTTCTGCGGTGTACTGTACGGTCGAGGCGGGGAGCGGTAACACTTCCGTAAAATGTACGCAGTTGATATCTCCGGATAGCGCCGGTAATAAGAGCTGAAAAAAACTTCGGTTATTTTCTTCCTTCTGAGGTTGTACAAGCTGTTGGCGGATTTCGTCCAAAGTTCGGGGCGTTTCCGATAGTTCCTCAATATCGCCGTCGGTTTCCTGCACACCGCTCATCAGCAGCCGAACCTTAGCCCGCGTAACGGCGACGTAAAGGAGCCGCTTTGTTTCGGCGAGGTGTTTAGCATTCGCTTCCTGCCGCAGTTCCTCAAAAAAGATATTGACGGAAGGATCGTTTTTTGTTTCCGGCGGCAAATGGATAACCGGCCCTAAATCCTTGTGCAAAAAGACCATGCCTTCCTTTTTTTCAGACTTTCCCGCATTGCCGCAGTCGGGAATACAGACAATCGGGAACTCCAAGCCCTTGCTCTTATGTACCGTCATAATTTTAACCGCGTCGCCGCCGTGTTCGAGCGGAATTTCCATATCTTCGACCCGCTCTTCCGCGTGAATATACGAAATCAGTGTGTCGATAAAAGCCGAAAGACTCTGCCCCGTGGCATCCGCTTTTACCGCAAGCGCAAACAGGTAGTCGTATAGTTCCAGATAGCGGTGGTAGCGCGGCTCCGTAAGCAATATGTACCGGTACCCTTCGTCATACCACAGTGCGGTAATCAATTCGGCATTACTCTTTTTTTTGATAGAGCCTTGGAGCCGCTCAAAAAGGGCGCAGGCATTTAAGAAATACTGCCGGTCTTCCGTATCCAGTTCTTCGGCAGCGGAGGGAGTAAAAGGTTGGGGGGCATGCTCAAGGCTGTGCAGCATCAATCGGGTAAAAGAGCGGTCGCTGAGGTGGACAAACGGCGAGCGGAGTACTTGGGCATACACGGCTCTGTCATGCGGGTACACCGCTAGGCGGAGCAAGGCGCAGATATCGTTGAGCGGCGCGTCGTGGAACAATCCTTTTTGCTGTACGGAAATGTACGGGATTTTAAATGCACGGAAAAACCGTTCGTAGACTGCTTGATGCGTCGAAGCGCGCAGCAGCACGGCAAAATCCGACCATGTACAGGGACGGGTAGACTGTGAGGCGTCATCGTATACAAGGTAGTGTTCGTCATGGAGCGCGGCTATTTTTTGCGCAAGTGTATACGCCTCGCATTCAATCGGTTTGAGAAAAGCGGTATCGGTGTCGGCGCCCTTCGGAAAGCGTTTTTTGTCGATAAATAAAATATCCGTCTGAGGCGCTAAATGGGGAACCGCCTCTCTGCTGAGGATGGGAATAAATTCCGCTTCAAACGCAGGCACGGTGCCGATAAGGGGTCGATTGGTTTCCGAATAAAAGACCCGCATAAATATGCTGTTAAAAAAGTTGAGCAGTTCCGGTTCAGTGCGGTAATTTGTTTGCAAGTTAATAGAAGCGGAACCGCCTCCTTGCCGTAAGTCCTGTGACAGCGTGCGGAACACCGAAACATCGGCGCCCCGAAACGCATAGATCGATTGTTTTTCGTCCCCGACAAAGAAAAGTTTATCCGGCACCAGCTCATCCGGCTTCGGTATCGATTGGTCGGTACGTTCTTCTTTTTCCGCAAGCAGAAACAAGAGGTCGCGCTGAAGGCTGTTATTATCTTGAAATTCATCGATCATAATTCGATGGGTTTGTTTTTTATAAAAGAGCCGCAAGTCGGGATCGGTGATGAGCGCGTCAACGGCAAGCTGAGCAATGTCGCCGAAATGCAGTATGCTCCTCCGCTTTTTTTCGGCAATGAACCGTTCCTGCAAAATACTGCAAAGCGCGTATATCTTTTGCATCTGCTCTTTGTGTGCATAAAAATGATACAGACTTTGCAAGCGGCCGGAGCTTCCGCTCAGTTCACCGCAGAGCGCCTTGCACGCTTTTACGTCCTCATCCTTTTTTGAACCCATCGTTTTTTTAACGCTGCAAATCGCTTTCAGCCGTTCAAGAAAGACAGGGCTCTGCGGGTCTTGCAGCGTAAGCGGGAATTCAGGGAGTTGCACGTATGCTTCTTTTACTGCGCTGATGTAGTTATCGTTTCCTTCAAGATGAGCGGCAATATCTCCGAGAATGCGTTCGGCTTGTTTGCGATAGCCGGTAAATAATGGTTCGGCAGCGGTCAGCTGATTCTGCAAGGCCTCAGAAAAATCAATCGGGCGGGAGACCGTAACGTAATCGTTTAATATTTTGACAAAGAAGTCGTTGATAAAATCGGTAATCGGTTTATCGCCGAGTAGATATTGCAGGTTTGTGTCCGCGCGGTGTTCAAGGAAAAAATCCAGCGAAAGGTTATAGGCGAGCCGTTTCGATTCGGTAAGATCGATAGTGAAATCCGGACTGATACCGAAGCGTCGGCATGCGGTTACGGCAATCTTATGACAGAATGCATCGATAGTCATAATTTGCGCCTTAAAAAAAGAATCCAATGCAGCGCCGGCGCGGTTCCGCTGTACCGCATCATCGGTTCCCGCATACATCTTTTGCAGCTCCCGATAAATACGCCGGTGCATTTCCGCCGCCGCCTTGTCCGTAAAGGTGAGGGCAAGGATATTTTCAACCTGATAGTTTTTTTCGGTAATCAGGTACACATAGCGGCTTGCCAGCACCTTTGTCTTGCCCGAACCGGCGCCCGCCGCCACAACGGCATTTTCATCCGTTTTTACCGCCTGTTTTTGATGTTCGTTTAAATCTTTGCAAATGTCTATCATGGTTTCTGCCCGTGTGTTCTTTGCGTGAGGGATTGCAGCGATAGTTTTTTTGCCGTTGGTTTAAGCAGCAGCAGTTTATGAAGCGAAACGTAATAACACTGCCCGGAACTTTTCAGTAATGGCAAAAAGCTACAAGCGGAAAGCCCGACGGTTTTCGCGAATGCGTAAACCGGCACGCCACTATTCTTAATTAAGCATTCCATAATCCTCAATCACTCATTAAATAAATTGAATCTATATCTGTGAGAAGCTTATGGAGTCAGTGTAGGATATGCGGTATATTCTGTCAATTATATAGTAAGGTTATCACCGACTCATGGCGGTGCCGCAGATGCTGTTAAAAGTATTGATATACTGCTACCTTACCGGTTGCTATTCGTCGCGGCAGATTGCCAAGCAATGCCGAGAAAAAGTGCAGCGAATAAATATACGTTTGTGTGGAAAGGCTCGGTAGAAAAGTACGAAAAGAAACTTGATGAGAAAGTAAAAGAGTTGATAAAAGAAATTAACACGATTGCCGAACAAGAAAATGAGATATATGGAGATAAAGATTTACAGGAGCTTGGAGAAGGAGCAACGGTTACGAGTGAAGAGATCAAAGTGGTTGCGCAAAAGATAAACGACAAGCTTGAAGCGTTGGCAGAAAACAGTGAAAAAAAAGCAAAGACGGTTAAAAAAAACCGGAGAAAGCGAAGAAAGCACTTGAGAAAGAGTTACTGACGCGAAAAGAAAAATACAGTTAGTTCTGTGAAGCAGGGACTATACAATTGGTAATAAAACAAAACTTTTGGGACAGCCCCTGTCGTTGAGCGATATACTCGGACGTACATCGCTCAACAGCGGCACGGATGCCGCGCGTATTAAGCAGAAACAAGTTTGACACTGGTCAAACTTGTGTTCAGCGAAGTACACGGACGTACTTCGCTGAACGAGCAACGCCGTAGATGCGTCGTATCTCCAGCGCTTTTGAAAATAGTGGCACAGTAGATGCCCCTTTCCGTAAGCCTTTTGAAATAGACTGTTAAAAAACGTACATCCGTGTACGTTTTTTAACGACAAGTTTTTCTAACGAAAAACTTGCTACTGCTCACAACCACCGCCGTCCATGGCGGTACTGATACGTTGAGGATTGTCAGTAGCGGCACGGATGCCGCTCGTGATAACCGGAAGCGATGTTTCGGCTTCTGCCGAAACTCGCGCCAAAACTATACACGGATGTATAGTTTTGGCGCAGATGTGCCGCCTTTCCAGCGCTTTTGAAAATAGTGGTACCGGATACAAGGCGCAGAGCGAATAACACCCGCAGGCACGCTAACGAATGTACGTCCATGTACATTCGTTAGCTACGAATTTAGCCTTACGTCTAAATTCGTTTCTGCTTCATACCCCCGCCATCCTTGGCGGTTCTGAAAAGCTTTTGCCGTAAGCCTTTTGAAAATAGACGGGGCAGGTACGAGGCGCGAGCACAAATTAACCGCAGGCGTATCTTTGATACGTTGAGGATTAATTTGTGCGCAGCAACGAAGTAGATGCCCCGTATATTTCAAAAGGTGGTTAGCCTTTGCGGGATTCGTATACAACCGACCCCCCAATAAAATATTTGGAAAGTCCGAAGAATATCAACATCATCGGGATGCTGGCAATAACGGCAGCGGCCATCATTGCACCTTCGTCGGTGCTCCGTTCTGCCGTGAACGAGGTGATATACTGCGGGATGGTTTTCATCGTATCGGACTGGGAAACCAACAGTGGCCACAGCAGGTTATCCCACTGCGTCCTAAACGAAAGGATTGCGAGCGTCGCGATAACGGGTTTACAATTCGGCAGTACGATATGCGAATAGATGGAAAACTCATGCATACCGTCCACACGCGCTGCATCCAAAAACTCATTCGGAAAGGTAATAAGGTATTGTCGCATCATAAAAATACCGAAAGCGCTCACCATAAAGGGCAGTATCAGCCCCGTGTAGGTGTTTTGAATATGCAGCTTAGTCGCAATCATGTACAGCGGTATCATAATAGCCTCAAACGGAATCATCATCGTTGCCATAATCAGCATAAAGATGAGGTTGCGTCCACGGAATCTGAATTTCGCCAGTCCGTAACCGGTGATGGATGCGAGGAGAACCGTGGTAAATGATACGCTAATTGCCACGATAAACGAGTTGATAATATTCCGAACGTAAATGTAATTGCCGTCATTGCCTTTAATTGCCGTTATGAAGTTGACATACCGCCAGCTGTCGGGTATCCATTTATACGGCATCTGCATAATCTCTTTTCCCGACATAAATGAAGCGGTCAACATAAATACCAGCGGCATTACGGTAAAGGCTGCAAGCGCCAGCAATAATACCAGTTTAATAACCGAAAGCGCTCCCGTCGTCATAGATTGTTTCATAGTTAACTCCTATGCGTCTTACGGCGCTCTTTTAATAATCCGTCTCGTCGGGTTTTGACGAGCGGAATTGCAGCCATGTTAAAAGGAGCATCATTAAAAATAACACGATACTCATCGCGCTTGCACGGCCGATCCGCTGCAGCTTAATACCGGTCTGATAGATATTCAACGTGATAACGTTAATCGGCCCGAGCGACGCTCCGTTCTGGGTAAAAAGATATTGGGTGCTGAACGTTTTTAAACACTGCAGCATCGCCATAATTGAAACCAATACAACCGTCGGTTTGAGGAGCGGCAGCGTAATAGACCAAAAGACTTGGAATCTATTTGCACCGTCGATTAAAGCCGCTTCGTATACCACCGGAGGGATGGTTGAAAGGCCGGTAATAAAAAGAATAACGAAGTATCCGATATATTTCCAAAAATATACAATCATTGTAGAAAGTTGAAGCATCGTACTGTTTAGCAACCATTGATGGTCAACGCCGGGCGTGGAAAGCAGTTTATTAATCCAGTAATTTCCCAGTCCGCGAGGATCAAAAATAAGCAGCCAAATAGCCGCAGCGACAACCGATGAAAGGATAGCAGGCGTGTAATACGCTATCTGAAAAACTTTTTTTAAACTGTTCCGCTGCAATGAGCTGATAAGCACCGCAAACAAGAGACTTAATATCACAAGCGGTATAAATGTTCCCAATGTAAAGACAACTGTTGCACGCAGTGAATTTAAGAATGACATCGGATTATCGTATCGAGAAGCGTCAAAAATATAGAAATAATTTTGCAGCCCTACAAACTTAGGGGGAACATTGCTGAGTACGCGCTTATCGAAAAAGCTTTCGATGAATGCATTTATAATAGGATAAAAACTGAATACAGTAAAAAACAACACTGCCGGAGTAACAAAGATAACGCCCCACCGTGCGATTTTTTTTTCGATACCGCCGCTTTTTTTTGAGTTAGACATAACCGCTTTTCCTTTACCGATGAATAAGGTGGTTGCAGTCGGCTTTAATACCCTTTGTTACTGCGTGGAACAACCGCCATCCATGACGGTTGAGGAACGGCGGGTATTAAACCGAATGAAACAGCCTCTAAAAACACCGGTTTTTAGAGGCTGTTAATGAGTGTTTTAACTATTTGTTTTCTTCGTCAAGAATTTCTTGTGCTGTTGCTCGCAAAGACTCAAGTGCTTTTTCGGGAGCTACGCCGGACAGCATAACCGACTCAACTGCCGAGCGGATTGCCGTTTGCAGCTCAGCACTGTTCGCTCCGTAGTATACCATGTGTCCTTTGTTCATATCGTTGATAAATACATCGGAATACGGCATATCTTTAAGCGTCTGAGATTCGAGCAGGGCCTTGGTGGGCTGGATAATGTTACCGCCTTCCCGCAGATAATCTTCCCCGTGCTTGAGTAAAAAGCCGATGAGCTTCCATGCAGCCTGCTGCTTCGCCTTGGAAATATCGTTGTTCACCATTAAGAAATGTCCGTAATAGCAAGCGGGAACTTCTTTAACTGCGTCTTTAAATTGAGGGAACGGCACAACCATCCACTCACCGCTATTATAGAAGTCGGGATTATCCTTGCGGATCCGTCCCTGCTGGTATAAACCGGTCGTTGCCATTGCAATGTCGTTATTGTCTTTGTTGAACAGGTTACGTGCGCTCTTGTAGGTAGGAGAGCCGAGGTTCTTTCCGGAGGGACCCCAATCACGCATAAAGGTAAGGAATTTGATCCATGCTTCATCACCGACAATCGCTGTTTTTCCATCATCGCTGATCAGCTGACCACCGAGCTGTTCCACCATCGGAACAAAGGCAACAAGATAATACGGATAGCGGAAATCGAACCCTCTGCGTACCAAGATATCGCCGTCGCGGATAACCAATTTTTCGGAAACGGCAACCATATCCTCCCATGTTTTGGGATAATCTTTTTCGGGATCCAAACCGGCATCGCGGAAAATTTTCTTATTGATATAGATACACCAGTTGGTAATTTCAAGCGGCAAACCGTATACTTTTCCGTCTTTCGTTACGGCATTGAGAATTTCCGGCAAATAGCTATCATAGATCGCAGCCTGATCGGCATAACCGGCGGCTTTGGGATCGACCGGAGCAACTCTGCCATTCGCAATGTATGAATATTCATCTTCGATAGATAAATTGAAAATATCAGGCCCCTGATTAGCTGCAAACGCAGTCTGTACCAGTTCGATCAGCTTTGCAGCGCCCTGCGTCGTCCGCTCGACTTTGATATTCGGGTTATCCTTTTCAAATTCGGCGATA
This sequence comes from Treponema sp. OMZ 805, assembly GCF_050937395.1. Lineage (NCBI taxonomy): Bacteria > Pseudomonadati > Spirochaetota > Spirochaetia > Treponematales > Treponemataceae > Treponema > Treponema sp. OMZ 805. Next base: position 91,541 of record NZ_JACCLP010000004.1, read on the forward strand.
AGCTTTGTTTCAAGCTCGGTACGGGCGGGATCTTCATGCGTCCAATAATGAAGCGTGATAGGCCCCTCTTCCTTTTTTTCCTGCGCACACGACATAAGAGCCGCAATCATCAGCCCTGCAGACAGAATGCTAACCAATTTTTTTAACATAGGTTTCATACTCCTTCTTGCCCTCATCTGTAGATTTTATTTGTTACGTTGAGAACATCTTTTTTATTTTCTCACACTATCGCTGAAAGGTCAATTGGAAAAACAAGACATTGGAAAAAAGAGATACCGCACGAATAAAAAAAACGGCCGCGCGTTATGCACGGCCGTTAGCGTTAAAGTATTCGTTCTATACGCGGATTACTGTTTAATCGTAAATGTACCTTCGTTTATAAAGCGAGATTGCCCCGTTACTCCGATTGACGATGCATTTTCATTTGCACTAATAGGCGTTCCGTTGATTGATAGGGAACCTACCGTCGTCGTCGCGCCTTTTTCGTTGCTTACGAGAACGTAGAAATTTTTATTCGTATTTTCAACCGATACTTTTCCGCCTATATCGACGATACCACCTTGAACGATAAACTGTTCATTGCGTACGTCTTCTGCCTCAGGAGCAATACCGGGCTTGCCGCCTTTTCCCATATCGGGCCCCGGCGGTACCGCGCCGATAAACGGAGCAATTTTTCCGTCATTGTATCCGCTGATTTTGACATCACCTTTTACATAGGTGCCGAAGCCATCAAAGGCTGCACTTTGAAAAAATGCGTTTTTTCCTTTTGCAGTTGCTTCTACCGAACCCATCCTCGAAATTGTTTTTTCCGCACCTGTCCATCGGTTGTGCCCTGTTGCGACGATTGCAGCGGCTCCTCCGTTCGGACATTCCACTTTTACCTTACCGTCGACAGTCGCTTCGAAAACACCCTGCACGGTGTATATCGCCGAAAGCGGACCATCTTTGTCTTTTTCGGCTGCATTGTAGACATATACATTGCCAAAGCGAGCTTTCGGTCCTGTCTCCGTTACTTTACCGCCGAGGATGCCGCGTGCGGTATTAAAATTCGCTAATGCAACGGTTGCGTCCGCTGTCGTTCCCTTATTGTTGCATTTTACGATCATATGATCGACATCGATTGTACCACTTGGAGCGACATAGTAAAAGCCTGCCGTCGCGTTGTTTCTGTAGCCGGGGCTTCCGTCGACAGTACCATCGGGATTGTAAATTCCTTCGATTCCTTCTGCAACGATTTCAATCGTACCGAGTTTAATAAACGGTTCATCGATCCAATCCATACCGTCGGAATATTCTCCGCGGTCGAATTCGTTGATTGCAAAGATTGCGTTCCCGTGTATTTTATTTAATCCGTGAATGTACAATCTACCTCGCCCTATCAACGTCGAACCGCCGCCTCTGAGATTTCGTACCGTGCGGATTTTGGCAACGCCTGCACCGGCACCGCATGAAATTTGGAGATCACCGTCAATGCGGATTGAACCCGCGTACGGACTCGGATTCCCATCGGCTCCGACGGATCTGCCGTCTGCGAGCCAGAGAACTGCTGAATCATTTGCGTTGGCGTTGTTTGAACCAAGTATGAGCGTACCACCCTTATCGACATCGATCGCATGATTGAACGTATCGTTTAAAACACTTGTCGCTGCCGCATCATTTGCTTTTTGCGACACTTCAGGATTACTCGTTCCGGTACCGCCGACGATAAAATGAAATGTATCGAAATCATTGACGGTTTTTCCGCTCCATATTTGAAGCTTTGCGCCCGATTTTACTTTAATAAATTTTCCTGCCGGAACGAAAAGTGTTTTTTGTCCGTAAGATATAACTTTGCCGGGTACGCACACTTTGACGTCTGCACCGCGTTCGATGACGACACCGTCAAACGGCAAACCCGTATCGGCTGCTTTCCATTCGCGGATATCACCGTTCAAAAAACCGATGGTACTGTTTGCTGACCACCCGCCGTTAAAACCAAGCAGTGCGTTCATGTCTTCCTGATTTCGAATGACACGAACACGATCAGTCAGTACTGTAGCGCGAGTCGATACGCAAGATGCAAGAATTGCGATGAATGCCACTGTAAATATCAGTCGGATTCCCTGTTTCTTCCACTTATTCATATATACCTCCTCCATAAAAATTTTCTAATTTCAAATTCTTCAATCAACAACCCCGACGCAAGCGTCGGGGTTGTTGTTCTCATAAGGTGGTTGCAGTCGGCTTTAATACCCTTTGTTACGACGCAAGCGTCGGGGTATTAAACCCTCCGCACGAATCAATGACCGGATTATCCACTTCAATTTTGTCGTTGTCTTGATAGGGGGCAAGCGTCGATACCATGCGCATCACGGCATTTGATCGATTGATAACATAATGAACTTCCTTAGGTTCAATATGGATGAATTGCCCCTTTGTCAGATGGTGTACGACGTTATCGACAACAATATCTACCTCACCTTCAAGGATGTAAAAATTTTCTTCCATTATGTCGTGATAATGCGCTCTGAAATCCTGTCCCGGTTGGAACTGGACTATCGCAAAATTCATTCGAGGCCCTTTCATCAAATACTTCGGCCCGTGATCCTGAAAACGATACTCTTTATCTTTTTCATCTACTATAAACATATTATTCTCCTATTATTTCTATTTTCCGGTAATGCCCGGCGCAGCCCACATGTACTGCGTGATGCCGCGATCGCTCAAATCGAGTTGGGCATCGTATATATTCCGCCATATTTTATACATTTCCATGTATTTTTTATGATGTTCCATATTCGGCTGTAGTGTCGTTTCGATTTTCACCATCATCGCTGCCGCTTCTTTTATACTGCCGTATATACCGACACCTGTCGCCGCAAGCATTGCCGCCCCAAGCGCGGTTGCTTCTTTTACGACCGGTATGCGCAATGGAACACCGAGTGCATCGCATACGATTTGCGCCCATAACCGGCTCTTCGCAGCTCCGCCGCCGAACGTTACCGCGGACGGCAGTCCGCCGCCTTTTGATGCAACCAGCTGCATATGGCCGTAAGTGATCAGCGCAGTGCTTTCGAGGATGGAACGGTAAAAGGTGTACTTATTGAACAGCTCCGCTTCAAAGGTGAAGTTCGTAAACGTAGGGGCTGCATGGCGCCATGCGGAAAAATTCATAACATCGCTGAATGTGCAGAACATACCGTTCGAACCGACCGGGATTTTTTCGGCGCGTTCATCCATCAGCGCATAGACATCTTTACCTTGCGCGGCAGCTTCTTTTTGTTCTTCGGTACAAAATCCGTCGCGGTACCAGCGCATCATAAGGCCGGGCTTAAATGCAAGCGCTTCATACTGCCAAAGGTTCGGCTGTACATGGCAGTTCACCCGTATATCGCAGTCGTCCGATATGCTTCCGCTTGCGGTGTTATATTCATATTGCCAAAATGTCCCGCCGAAAACAGCTGCTTCGTTAGCTTCCGTTACGCCAACTCCGATTGTGCCGAGCTGAGCATCTCCGCCGCCGACAATAATAGGGGTTCCTTCTTTCAATCCGGTTTCTTTAGCGCCCTCTTTGCTGACGTGGGAAACGAGCGTACCGCATTCCTGTACCGGCGGGAAGATATCGCTTTTAAGACCGCAACGATCTGGAATCGTTTTATCCCATGTCCGCTTTGTCAATGAAAAAAGCCCGCTTGTAGAGCCGTTACTCGGTTCCACAACCAGTTTCCCGCTCATTTTATAAATGAGCCAGTCGTTAAACATACCGAGAGAAGCAATGTTCTCATATACTTCCGGCAAATTATTTTTTACCCAAAGGATACGCGGCAACGCACTGAGCGAATACGTTTGTCCGGTCTCAAGGTAGAGTTCATGTTCAAGGGAGAGCGACTTTTTTTTAAGCTGTACCACTTCGTCGGTACTACGCGCATCGACATTTGCACAAGCCCAGATTTCTTTTCCTGTCTTATCGTATAAGATAATCCCTTCGCGCATACAAGTTGTCGAAACGGCAACGATGTCGGCGTTGTTGATGTGTGATTTTTCCATTACTCCGGCGATACAGCGGCGCGCATAGTCCCAATTTTTTTCCCAATCGAAGTTCATACTCCCGGGATATTTCGGATCTTCAAGATGTTCCCATTCTTGCTGCACGCATTCGATTTGATTTCCTTTTACATCAAAAATGACAGCGCGAACGCTCCCCGTACCGGCATCTATAGCCATCAAATACTTTTCACTCATAGAACCTTCCTTTTGTGGGAAATTTTATCTAAAATTTCCCACAATTTTTTCAGAATAAAGGCAAACGCATCAGAGGCGAGTAGAACATATTCGCAGAATAAGAGGCTCGTCGACCATTTGAACCGCGAAGTGGTTCAACTCTGGTTGAACAGACTCTTATTCTGCGGGACTGCTAAAAAAAGTCTGATGCGTTTGCCTTCCTTTACTTATTTTCGATAAGCCACTCTGCGGTTGCTTCATCCGTTATGAGAATATTCGGGTACTGTCCCCGAAGCGCCGCTCTGATTGCGGTGCGTTTAACCGTTCCTGCAGCAACGGCAATGACATTGTGTAGTTTCTTTAATGCTTCCGGTGAATACGTGATAAGGCGTTCTTCGGTAGATACCGGAATAAAAGTTCCGTTTTCGTCAAAAAAATGAGCAAGCACATCACCCGCAGCGCCGCGCATTTTGAGAAAATCGAAATCGTTTTTTTGTATGATACCGGACTTAATAACAGTCGCATTATCATCCATACCGCCGATGCCGATAACCGAACAGCTTGCCGTCGGGTGCATCCGCGAAATTTCAATAACGGCCGTTTCCTTTTTTATTGCGTCAACAATTTCTTTTGTCGATGCAACGAAAGGAGCCGGAATAAGGTAGAGTGATGCATTTCCGGCAGAGAGCTGTGTGTTGAGCAGATAAATACTGACTCCACCGGTGAGCGAGATATACGTCGGTTTCTTTTTTGAAATTTGTGAAAAATAGTTCATAAATCGTCCGGTCGTATCACCATATCCGATATTGATGATGGGTGTGTCGGAAAAGTGTTCGTCGATGTACATGGCAGCTGCCTTCGCAACCGCATCGTTAAGCGTTTCGGAGGTATGGCGTTCATCGGAAGGGATTACAAAGGCATCATCAAGCCGGTAGATATCGATCAGCTCTTGCTCAGTTTTCAACCTGCCTCTAAAATCGTTATGAATGCTGATTTGCACAACGTTTTCCCGTTCAGCCTTTTCAAGCAATCTGATAACACGCATACGGGAAACACCGAGCATATCAGCTATTTCTTTTTGCGTTTTCTTTTGTATGTAATAATACCATGCAATACGTACGATAAGCTCTTTTTCCCAATCATCCGCCATTGTATTTTTTTCTCCCAAACGAACAAAATATCACACTATGAACATATTATCACATTAGATCTAAAAAAACAAGATTTAACTAACAGATTATTAGGACTAAATATTCGTTTTCTTCATAAGTTAATTGATAAAACTTTAAAACAGCAAGAAATTCCTATCTCGCTGAAATTTTGCTATTTTATCAAATATACATTTGACAAATCGTTTTTTTCGTCTTATACTTAATTTATTGATAAATGTTCACATCAAGAACAAAAGTTCTTTAATTTTTACTCTTGAGCGAGAGAGGAAACAACCTATGGATGAAAACGCAGCGCCGTTGCTGTCGGTAAAGAAAATCTATAAATCTTTCGGTTCCAATGCCGTACTTAAAGGCGTTGACCTTAATGTCTACCCGGGAGACATCCTTGCCCTTATCGGAGGTAACGGTGCCGGTAAAAGCACGCTGGTAAAGACTATTATGGGAATAAACAGACCGGAAAGCGGTGATATCCTTGTAGACGGGAAGCCTATTCATTATGGAAGCCCGTCGGCCTCGCTGCACGCAGGAGTATATCTTATACCGCAGGAGCCGATGCTTTTTTCAAATATGACGCTTGAAGAAAATATTTTGATGGGGATTCCCGGTAAAAAGAAGGAGCTTCATAAGCGTCTTATGGATATTATGCAGCAGCTCGGCTGGAAACTCGATTTTGATAGAACAGCGCGTACGCTCTCGATTGCGGAACAGCAGTTGGTAGAAATTTTACGGGGTCTGATGCGTGAGGCGCGTATCATGTTTTTTGACGAACCGACTTCTTCACTTACGTTTGAAGAGGTTAACTCCCTTTTTAACATTATCGCCGAATTGAAAAAAAAGAAAGTCGGCGTCATTTATATAACACATCGTTTAAATGAAGTATTTGCTATAGCAAACCGCATTGCGCTTTTGATAGATGGTACTATTACGATGGACGGCGACACCAAAGACTTTACATACGATATGTTGTTAAAAGGGCTTGCACCGGAAAGTGTCGAAAAAATGCTCGAAGAAAAAACGATTGAGACGACGGAAGTCGAAAAAAAAGAGCCGGTACTTTCACTTAAAAATCTCAGCGGCTACGGTTTTGCCGATGTCAATCTTGATGTCTATCCCGGAGAAGTTCTCGGTATGACCGGTGTCGTAGGAGCCGGTAAAACGGAGCTCGCAACGACACTTTACGGCCGCGATAAGGTGCTGAGCGGAAAAGTGTATTTAAACGGAGAAGATATTACGGGGTTGAAGACTAAGCGGATCATTGCAAAGGGGATCAATTATCTTCCCGAAGACCGGTTTTTAAACGGGATTTTTAAATTGACAACGGTGCGTAATAATATTACTTCCATAAGACTTACAACATTAAAGCGAATGCTTATCAATACCGTGCAGGAAAAATCGCTTGCAAAAAAATACATCGATGAATTTCATATTAAAGTTACCGGCGACGGCCAGATAATGGGTTCTCTTTCCGGCGGTAATCAGCAAAAAGTGATTATCGGAAGATGTTTTTCTACAAATCCGCACCTTGTTATTCTTGACGAACCGACACGTGGTGTTGATGCGGGAGCTCGCAGCGATGTGTACGCGATTATCAAAGAGCTTAAAAAAACAGGCGTAGCTATCTTACTGATCAGTTCCGATATGGAAGAAATCATTACGATGAGCGATCGTGTGGTTACCATGTACCGCGGTAGAATTAATCATGAATTTTCAAAAGATGAAATAAACGAACAGGCGCTGATGGCTGCTTCTTTCGGTGTAGAAAAAGGGATGGTTGGATAAATGCAGTATATATCCTTTAAGCGGATTGTTAAGGCAAGAAGCCTCTTTTCGCTTGCGGTAGTAGTTATACTTTTTCTTCTTGTCGGTATCGTTAATCCCGATTTTCTCGGTACGCGAAATTTAATGCAGACGGTAAACTCAAGCGTCGTATTTGCGCTTTTGTCTATCGGTATCGCATTTGTACTGATTATCGGTGAAATCGACGTTTCAGTCGGCGCAGTGATGGGGTTAACTGCTGCGGTAAGCGCAACGTTAATTCGTGACGGCAGTCCGTGGACGCTTGCTATTTTAGCGGCCGTCGGAATCGGTATCGTATGCGGTCTCATAAACGGCTATGGGCTCGTATATCTCGGTATTCCTTCCATTATTATGACACTTGGTATGAACGGTGTTATCCGCGGTCTTATCTATGTCTATACCGGCGGAAAATGGGTTGAAAACATTCCGTTTGAGTATAAGGCGATCAGTCAAGCGACTGTCGGCGGTATCACTTACATTTACTTGGCAACATTCATTATCGCAGTCGGCGGTTCACTATTACTGCGGCGTATTGCCGTAGGACGAAATTTTTATGCGGTAGGGGACAATATCGGCGGCGCCGAGCTGGTTGGTATTCCGGTAAAGCGTACGCGGATAAGCTCCTTTGTGCTCAGTTCGTTCTTTGCCGCAGCAGCCGGTTGTATCTATGTAAGCCGCATCGGATTTGTTACGCCGATTGCAGGAAACGGTTACGAAATGAAAGCGATTGCGGCCTGCGTTCTAGGCGGCATCAGTCTGTCCGGCGGCGTAGGTTCGTTGTTCGGTGCGCTGATAGGAGCCATCATCATGGCGTCGATAGACCGCATCCTCGTATTTTTAAAATTTTCTTCCGATTATGACAGCACGATTACCGGTATTTTATTGATTACGATTGTTACGATAGACGGACTGGTACAGCATTATGCGGCTGAAAAGGCGCGGAGAACGCGCCTCTTAGCAAAGACAGCCGGAACGGAGAGTAGGTAGCTATATGGGAAAGAAACGGTTTGCTTTTACAAATGAATTACTGCTGATTGCCGTTATTGTATGCGAAATTATCTTATTCGGTATGTTGAACCCGCGCTTTTTACGTCCGATTGTACTGCTCGGTTCAATCAATGACTTTATTTCAATCTGCATCATCTCGCTTTTTGTAACGATGGTTATTATTGCCGGCGGGATGGATATTCAGGCAGGTTCAATAGTCGGGCTTTCGTCGATTGTTGTGGGCGTATTCTTTCAAAGCGGTGTAAATATCTATGCGGCCTGTTTGCTTGCGATTCTTGCAGGTATACTGTGCGGACTGTTAAGCGGTTTTATTATTGCGTATACCAATGTGCCGCCCATGGTTGTAACACTCGGCGGTTCGTTTTTGTATTCCGGTTTAGCGGTTTCGATTACCCGTATTGCAAAGGTTGAATTGTACAAGGGTATCAGCGGTTTCCCTGCTGCATTTACAGCAGTTACGCAGTTCCGTTTTTTTGGAATTATTCCTTCTCAAATTTTATTGTTTTTAATTATGGCGATAATTGCCTATATTATTCTGCACCGTACTGCCTACGGACGTTCCGTGTATTTGTGCGGTATTAACTCGAATGCAGCCGAATTTTCCGGGGTAAATACGCGATTTATCAAGATGACGACGTATGCGCTTTCCGGAGCCGGTGCGGCAATCGCCGGGATTGTACTTACCTCATATCTTGGTACCGCAAAGGCGGACTTTGGTAAAGAATTAACCCTGCCGGTTATAACGGCCGTCGTACTCGGCGGTACGGCAATTACCGGCGGGAGCGGCAGTATTTTCGGGACGGCGCTTTCTGCGCTGGTAATTGGAATTATGCGATTCGGTTTATCGATGGCAGGAGTCAATACTCAGTATCTTGATATACCGGTCGGCATGTTACTGCTCATTATTGTTGCATCTCGCGGATTTTCCGGGAAAGGCTTTTCGAGCAATCTCACCGGTATTTTCCGCAAGCGATAGGGGATGACATCTTTAATAGTTCTACTTTTAAAGATGTCTATAGGTGAAAACAACGGACGACAAAATCAGGAGGTAAAAAATGAAAAAACTGATGTCGATTATGTTGGCAGCGCTCTTGGTCGGCGTACCGGTATTTGCCGGCGGCTCAAGTGATCAGGGCTCTGGTGGTTCAAAGAAAGACGTTGTTGTCGTATTTATTCCGAAAATCAGCGGCAATGCTTTTTTTGAAGTAGCAAATGAAGGCGCTCAAAAACTGGCAAAGCAGGTCGGTTTTACCGTAAAGTATGACGGCAGCCCCGATGCAGCAGTGGCGAATCAGGTTAATATCATTAACAATGCTATTCAGCAAGGTGCCGATGCAATCTCAATTTCGACCGTTGATGCAGCCGGTGTCGATCAAGCATTGAAAGCAGCGCGCAAGGCCGGTCTTGCCGTTATGACATGGGACTCCGATTCCAATCCCGATGCTCGGCAGCTTATGACATCTCAGGGAACCCCCGATATCCTCGGCAAAATGCTTGTTGATATGGGCGTTACCTCTCTTAAAGAAAGAGGTAAAAATCCCGATACGGATGTTATCAAATACTGCTGGCACTATTCTCAGGCAACTGTTACCGATCAGAATTCATGGCATGTCGCAGGCGAAGCTTATATTCGCCAAAAGTATCCCAAATGGGTTAATGTTGCGCCGGATAACTACTATTCGAACCAAGATGCGGAACGTGCAATTACAGTTGGAGAAGCGGTTCTGTCTGCTCACAAAGATATCGACTTAATTATTTGTAACGACTCAACCGCTCTTCCCGGTCAGTGTCAAGCCGCACAAAACCTTGGTCTTAATCAGAAAAAGGTAACTATTACCGGTTTTGCAACGCCGAATGCGATTAAGGGCTATTGCCGTGCAGGTATTCTTACTCGCTGGGGCTTGTGGGATTGCGGTATTCAAGGTGCAATTTCCTGTTACCTCGCCTACTGGGCAGCAACAGGACACAGTATGAAAGTCGGCGACACAATCGATATTCCTACCATCGGTAAGGTAACTATTCAGCCGAACACGGTACTTGATCCGAAAGCTTATACGGCAAACAATTCCGGTGTTGTATTGCTTCCGGAACGTGCAGTATTCACAAAAGAAAACATGGATAAATATAACTTCTAAATAGAGGTTATAGGGGAACCTTTAAAGACACAGCCGTTTTTAGAGGTTCCCTGTTATCACTTTAAATGATAGGAATGATAGTATGGCAGATTTAGACGGTTTAAAAACAGCTCACGATTATCACACGGATGTCCCTTTCGCCGTTGACGGAGCATTTTATGTAAAAGGGGCCGGCAATCTCGACTGGGGTATGAAAAAACACTTGTCGAATATTTTTAATCCTCAAACCGGTAATACCGTGATGTTTGCATTTGATCACGGTTATTTTATGGGGTCCGTTTCGGGACTCGAACGGCTCGACCTTTTAATTCCCCAGCTTAATGATCATGTCGATGTCCTTATGGCAACACGAGGAGCATTGCGCACCTGTGTACGCCCTGATTGCAAAAAAGCTATTGCGCTCAGAGTGTCTTCCGGTTCTTCTATGGTACAGGATGACTTAACCCATGAAGTTGTTGCCGTCAATATTGAAGATGCGATAAGGATGAATACCGACTGTCTTGCAGTTCAGACTTTTATCGGCGGCGACGGTCAGCTGGAAAGCATCGATAATCTTTCTGCGGTTATTAATGCGGGAATCCGTTATAGCATACCGACCCTTGGCGTAGTCGCAGTCGGTAAGAATATGGAACGCACCGCACAGTATTTTAAACTTGCAACACGTATTATTGCCGAACTCGGTGCAAACATCATAAAAACGTATTATTGTGAAGATTTTGAAGAAATCGTTGCTGCATGTCCGGTACCGATTGTAGTAGCCGGCGGGAAAAAGCTCCCCGAAAAAGAAGCGCTCGAATTGGCTTATCATGCAATCCGCGACGGAGCCAGAGGGCTTGATATGGGACGTAATATTTTTCAGAGCGCTCATCCTGTAGCAATGGCCGATGCAATCGGAAAAATCGTTCACCACAAATATACCGACAAAGAAGCGTTTGAATTCTATACGGAACAAATTAATAAAAAATAGGCATTGGACTAGGGCAAACGAATCTGACATGTTTGCCCTTTCTCTCAGCTTTTTAGTAGGAAGGCCGATTAATCGGTACCGTTTAATCGGCCTTCCCAGTCTTTACAAAAGACAGTGAGCAAGTATCTCTTACCGCCGTTTTGCAAGCGCCGTACTGATCCTCGTGCCGATAAATTGAATAAGCTCTACCATCACTAAAATGACGATGACCGCCGCCAGCATAATATCGCTGCGGAACCGCTGATAGCCGTACCGTATCGCCAAATCGCCGAGACCGCCGCCGCCGATTGCACCTGCCATTGCCGAATACCCGATAAGGTTGATAATAGTGAGCGTAATACCTGCAACGAGGGGCGGCAGCGCTTCCGGTATCATCACTTTAAAGATAATCTCCATCGTAGAAGAGCCCATCGCGAGAGCCGCTTGGATAACACCGCGGTCGATTTCCAGCAAGGCGCTTTCGATAACCCGTGCAACAAAGGGGGCGGCGGCGATGGAAAGCGGCACGACCGTTGCGGCGGTTCCGATGCTGGTACCGATGATGAGCCGCGAAAACGGAAAGAGCAAAATCATCAATATAATAAACGGGAATGAACGTAATACGTTTACCACCCGGTCGATAAGTTGATGCAACACCGGTCTCGGCATAAGGTTCCCCTCCGCAGTGATGCATAGCAGCACGCCGAGCGGCGCTCCGAGTATAAAAGAAAAAAGCGTAGAAAAGAATACCATTATGAGCGTTTGCGCCGTCGCTGTTCCCACAAGCTGTACTAACGTTGACCATGAACTCATTGATGTGTCTCCTCTACTTTGATGCCGTTTTGATTAAGATAAGCAAACGCTTTTTGCATATCTTCGGGTGAACCGTTAATATCGACAAAGAGGGTTCCGACCACCGTTTCACCGACCTTTTGCATACCGCCTGCACAGATATTAAATTCAATGCCATAATCGCGGGAAATTTTACTCAAAACCGGCTCACTCGTGGGTTCACCGGAGAACCGGAGCGTATAGGCGCCGCCGCTTTTAGACCATCGGATAAGCTGTGTGTCTTCGGGATTGAGCGGGTTGATATGCATTAAGAAGTCTTTGGTTACTTCCGACTTCGGCGCAGAAAAGATTTCACGCACGGAACCCGTTTCCGCCACGGCGCCGTTATCGATAACGGCCACTTGCTGGCAACAATCGCGCACCACTTCCATCTGATGCGTTATCATCACAACACTTAAATTCATATCCTTTTGCAGCCGCTTGAGCAGCTCCAAAATTGAGCGTGTTGTCTGCGGGTCAAGTGCGCTCGTCGCTTCGTCGCAAAAGAGGATATCGGGAGAAACCGCCAAGGCACGGGCAATAGCCACCCGCTGTTTTTGTCCACCGGATAGGGTACTTACCCGTGCATCGCCGCGTCCTTCAAGCCCGACAACATTCAGCATTTCTTCCACTTTTGCTGCGATAGCACGCTTCGGCATTCCGGCAATTTCAAGCGGATAGGCGATATTGCCCGCAGCCGTGCGCGATGCAAATAAATTGAAATTCTGAAAAATCATCCCGATTTTTTTATGTTGATTGCGTAAGAGCTTGCCTGTCAAGGTGTCTACGCGGGAGTCACCATAGTAAATCTCGCCCGAATCCACCGGTTCCAAAAGGCTTATCAGCCGCACGAGCGTCGATTTTCCCGCGCCGCTTTTTCCGATAATCCCGAAAATCGTATTGGAAGGAATTTCAAGGCTGATATTATCCACCGCTTGAAGTTCTCCGTACCGTTTGTTTACGTTTACTAACCGTATCATCCGTACATACAAACAAAATATAAAAGCTCTGTCAAGTTATTATTGCCGATGCGTCAGGGTAAACACATCAGACGTTTTGTTGATCACCCCGCAAAATCAGGAGGCTGTTCAAGCAGAGTTGAACCTCTTCGCGGTTCAAATGCTTGCCCACCCTCCTGATTTTGCGATCTATATTCTATTCGTCTGATGCGTTTACCCCTTTGCTGAAAAAATGTACGAAATTTTATTTCCTTAAAATGCAACAGTTGAACAAAATATGAATTTTGGAAACTGTTGCATTCGTGCGCGAAAAGCGCACACATCAATACGCAAGTTTTCGAAAGAAAACTTGACGGTTAATACATCCGCCACGGACGGCGGTGGTTAGAGCAGAAGCGATATTTTGGCTTTGCCAAAATTCGTTATCAACTGATGGACAGGGATGTTCATCAGTTGATGAAGGCATCATTGTAGACGCTCACCTTATACCTATGAAATTTCGCACAGAAGGAAGACAATCGCTAAAAATTTTTTAATGCGATTGCTCTAGCCGATACGTGTATCATAATAGTATTTTATATGTTTAAGAAGTAATTGAAAACTTCTCAAAACTTCAGTTTTAAGAAGTTTTCCTCGGCTTTATTTTTTATTTGCGAAATTACAGAGGCTGTGAAAATTCTTTCGCGGCGTTCTTATGTTGGAGGTAAACGTATGCATTTAAGACAAAGATTTCAAACGGTACTGTCATTTACCGCACTGTTGAGCATGGTTGTAATGATTTTTGTATCATCCTGCTCTGCAAGTCCTGCTTCTGCAACAACAGTATATGCTGACACAAAGCATTCGGAAGCAATTACAAAAGAGACGATTTCCTTGTTGGAAGGGCTGCAAAGTGCGAACCGGCAAGTATCGGCGGCAATTTTACCGTCAGTAGTAACGCTATCGGTTACGGAAATTAAAAAAGTCCGCAATCCCCTTTCGGGAGACGGTTTTCCGTGGTTCTTTTTTGGAATGCCTAATCAGAATAACGGTGAAAAATCAGAAGGGAACGATAGCGGCGAGCAAGAATATAAATCAGAAGGGATGGGTTCGGGTGTTATCGTTCGTAAGAACGGCAATACCTATTATGTGCTGACTAATCAGCATGTTACCGGTACGGCTGAAAAGATTATCGTCAAGTTATATAACGGACATACCGCAGAAGGAAAACTGGTCGGCGGAGATCAGCGACGAGATATTGCACTGGTTTCATTTGAATCCACCGAAAAAGATATTGCTATTGCTGAATTGGGAAATTCCGATGCGGTAGAGGTTGGCGATATTGTCTTTGCTGTCGGTTCTCCGCTCGGGTATGTTTCGACGGTTACCCGCGGTATGGTCAGCGCGGTCGGGCGGTCGGGCGGTCCGAATAATAACATCAACGACTTTATTCAAACCGATGCCGCCATCAATCAGGGAAACTCCGGCGGCCCGCTCGTCAATATCTACGGGCAAGTTATCGGTATTAACACATGGATTGCATCATCAAGCGGAGGGTCACAGGGACTTGGTTTTTCCATTCCGATCAACAACGTCAAAGGAGCAATCGACTCACTTATTTCCGACGGTAAATTGAAATATGGATGGGTTGGTGTCCAACTGACGAGCGCCGACGAAACGGTTATGAAAGCTCTGGGGCTCGGTGAAAAAACCGGCGCTTTGGCTATCGACATCTTCTTAGGGTCTCCTGCATTTAAAGGCGGCATCCGTCCGGGCGATTTTGTCGTTAAGCTGAACGGTAAAGAGGTTAAGAGCGTCGATCAACTTGTCCGCGATGTCGGCGATCTTCGTAGCAACACTACCGCTGAATTTGTGGTTATCCGCGATGGTAAAGAACAAACATTCTCTGTAAAGATTGAAGAGCGGGATCAGAAAATCGTTACCGACTCGTCGAAATTATGGCCGGGATTTATCGGTTACGAACTCAGTGATGAAATACGCGATAAATTAAAGCTTGATAAAAAACAAACAGGCGTGCTGGTAACCAACATTACCAATAAAACGCCCGCCGTTATTATCGGGCTTAAATCAGGTGATATTATTACTGCGGTAAATGATGTACCGGTAACCAATATGCGCGAATTCTATCGTGAATTATCAAAGATCAAAAAAGAAGTGTGGTTCGATGTACTGCGTGAAGGACAAACACTATCGACTTTACGCTATAAGTTTTAAGTTAAGATAAAAGCTGAAAATGAAAAGCGCCGATTAACCGTCAAGATTAATCGGCGCTTTTTTTTTATTCGTGCAGAGGGGTTAACCCCTTATTGCTGTGCAACGTATGCTCTGCGTCGGGGATGTTGGCTCGTAATATATTTGGTAAATATCGCAGAGAAACTCTAAAAAATGCAGTGTATAAAAGCTTTCCTGCCATTTATTTCATCCGCATAGCAAAGACACCCTTCCAGTCTGCCGGAGGTGGAGAACTGCGATAATGAGCTATTCTGTCTAAGAAAACTTTTGCAGGTTGATCGTTATATTTTTCTACACATTCCATAAAATACTTTTCTGCGGTCTTCCATTTGCGTTGTCGATAATAGTCAAGTCCTGTTTCAAAAAGCTTTTTTAAATCATAAATTTTATCGCTGGTATTTTTTTTGGTTTCTTGCAAAACTTCAAAAATACGCACAACTTCTGTTTTCCCTTTTACTGTTATATAATCAAGTTCACGGCAAATAAATGCATTGTTCAAATTGTTGTAGACGGCTTCAGAAATAATAGTCTTTGATCCATATTGTTTATTTGCACCTTCAAGCCGTGCTGCCAAATTAACCGTATCGCCAATGGAAGTGAAATCTTTTCTTGTTTCGGAACCGACAGGGCCGAATATAACATAACCCGTATTTATACCGATACCGAGTGAAATTGTTTCTCTTCCTACTTTCATAGCTGCTTGGTGTTCACGATAAAGCGCTTCCCGTATTTCCATCGCTGCCTTACAAGCATTTATCTCTTTTCTTGGACCTGCAAAAAAAGCCATCATTTCGTCCCCGACATACTTATCAACATCACCACCGTTATCAAAAATAATTTTAGTTTCGATGTTAAGATAGCGATTTAACATCGATATAACCTCTCTTGCCGGCAATTTTTCACAAAGTTTCGTAAAGCCTCTAATATCGGTAAAAAGGAAACAAAGATTCCGCGAGATACTTTTTGAACCGACATCTTTTTCTGCATTTCGAAGGGTATGGAACGAAATATATGGAAGCATACCACGCACAAGCGTAATAATATTTTTTATTTCCTTCGAAAGTGTTTTTATTTCATCGCGTGTTTTCAGATTATCTTCAAATACAAGTCTGTTTGCCTCAATCTTTGCATTACCCGAAAATATTTCGTTTAATATATTGGTCGTCTTTCTAATATTTACGCAAAGCTGAATAATAGGCTCGGCAATAAAATCGGCAAGGAAAAGCGTAATGATAATTGCAGCGTATGCAAAAACTGCTGCAAGTGCAAAGATAAATACTTTTGCTTGAAAATACGGACGCTCCAGTATTTCTTTCATATATGTTACAACGGCGAAACCAACCAGCCTTTGACCGTCTTTGCGCGAAAAGGTTATAGGATATATATATATGCAGGAACCCTTTTCCGGTTTATAAATAGGCTGACTTCGAGTGAGTGTATTTTGAAAATGTTGTATGTAAAGAGCAGCTTCTTCCGCAGTAATGCGTTTTTCTTCTGCCGGTATATTACGCACCGCCCCCTGCTCCGTTGTATACGAGAATACATTGAAATCGGGAAGTACTGTAGTGTCATTAATCTTATCAAGAAACACCGGCTCGTTACTGTCTGTTGTAATAATATCTACACGGCGATGCGGAAATGGAGAAGATGCATTTGTCTTTTTTATGCCTTCAAGAAAGGCGCTTATTTTTGCATGAAGCCCATCTGAAAAATCATAAATGGCCGCAACCTGTTCGGCTTGATTCTTACCGGTTGTATTGACATTTTGCGTTAAAAGCAATTTGTAGTTCTTTAAATCCGTATAAATAAAGACAGAAATATTAACAATAATTGTAACAAGAATCACCGCTGCAATTTTATTTTTTAGATGCGTTTTCTTGTCAGGATCTTTTACTCGCCCGATCAAGTTTTGGATTTGTTCTTTTATATTTATATTGAATCTTTTCCCTTCCGGTTGTTCGGCTACTATTGTTCCCGATTTAGTGCTTACCTGTGGTTTATTCAGTTTATCCGTTTTTTCATCTTCCAAAATCAGCTGCTTGTATTCAGAGTACGCCTCATTATTTGCTTTTATCAAAGGAATCCCGCGACTGATTAAAAAGACATGAAAAATAAAAGCAGTAAAAAAAGCAGCGTATACTAAAATACTTAACCCCTGAAACCAGCGTATAGTGTTGGCAAATGTCATCATCCCCGAAATAGCAGCTGCAAGATAAAATGTTACTGCAACAAAAGCAGAAATAATAACGATATTCTGTGTTATTTTTTTATTAAAGATAGAAGTTAAAATAATGAGAAATGCTACGGGCAATAAAAAAAAGGAGAAACAGCTTATATAAAAAAAATGTAAATTCCTTTGAACTAACCCTGAGAATAGAACCGTAAACGGGTACAAGAGCTGCGGAGTTTGCTCATAATTGAGCAGATCCATTTTATCCATGCCGAACGGCATAAACATCAATGCAGCCAAAATAACAAGGGAAACAATTTGCAGCATATAAGGGAATTTTGCTGTCTGTGTATGTACTGTTTCTAACTTTTCATCTTCGATTTCGCTCATCACAATGTCCTATATTTTTAGAATAGCTTATAACCTGAAGGAACGTCTTTCAACGACCTGCCGATATATTAATGATTACCTATAGTGTATATTCTCGGTATTTTTTGTCAAGTGAACGTCCTGCGTGCCATGATAAACGCATTAGGCGATTTTTTTAACAGCCCCGCAAAATAATTAGGACTGTTCGACCAGAGTTGAACCACTTCGCTGTTCAAATGGTCTCACAGCCCCAATTATTTTGCGCTTTTGCTCTACTTTGCCTAATATGTTTACCTGTTTCATCTGCTAAAAAAATGTGCGAAATTTTGAATAAAATTTCACACAAAAGGAAGGCAACCGCTTAAATTATTTCTGGTACGGTTGCCTTAATTAGGAATCACGGCAGCTGCAGCATTATACAGGCGCCTGTGTCTTGAGTATTTACGGCACTGATTGAACCGCCGAGCGCATGCACAATGCTTGCCGCTATCGACAATCCAAGTCCCGCACCGCCTGCACCTCTCGTATGTGCGGCATCTCCGCGGTAAAAGCGCTCAAATATATGTAGCAGTATATCTTGCGCAATTCCCGGACCGTTATCCGAAATCGAAATAATATATGCGCCTTCCGATGCAGGCGCATCAGGAAGGCGCTCTGCTTCTAAAAGCGGCTGTACCGAAAGTTCGATATGAGTATATTCTCCGGCAAATTTTACGCTGTTGGAAATTATAATAGTGCATACTTGATGGAGCAGCGCTTCATCCGTATACACGGTTGGCACCCCAATACTTTCGGTAAAGCTCACATTCGGTGCGTAGCTTTGTGTACTGTCGATAAGCCGCGTAAAAAATTCGGCAACGGGAACAGGCGTTTTATGAATCCGTATATGCCCGTTTTCAAGCCGGGTCATTTGCAGCAAATTTTCGATAATAGCTTCCATCGAATGTGCTTCGCGGATCAGTGCCGAAAGCGATTTTTCCAAACGGTCGGGATCGTGCTTTCCCCAACGACGCAGCAGATTGGCATGACCGAGAATTACGGCAAGCGGTGTTTTTAACTCGTGCGACACATCAGCTGTAAACCGGCGCTCCCGTTCAAAATCGGTTTGCAGGCGAGAAAGCAAATCGTTCAATGTTTTTGCAAGGACATCAAAGTCGTCGTCCTTATCCGTAACGGGAAGCCGGTCGGTTAAATTGGAGCCGCTGATGTTCTTTGCCGCATCGGTCATAGCACGAACGCTTCGCATTGTACGTTTTGTCATAAAAAACACCGCGATGTACGAAAGCAGCAGCAACGGGACGGTAACCACGGCGAGAATGCTCGGTATGCCGGAAATAATGGACTCCGCCGTATCGGAATCCATATTCAACGCCGTCTGTATAACGTAAGCCTCCCCCGCATGAACGGATACTGCATAGTAGAGAATATTTAAATCGCCGTCGATAAAGTATTGCTTTGCCGTATACCGTTCTGCACGGCGGGGTGTTACCGGCAGCATCGGTAAAAAAGGGTCGTTCGTTGCAATCACTTCCTGCGTGCCGCTCTGATACACGGAAAACGTAATATAATACGGAAGCTCCGCATCAATTTCTTGTACGCGGCCGTTCTTCAGTGCTTCGGCAATAATTCGAGCGGCGGAAATAAGTTCGCGGTTTTGCTGCTGCCTAACGCCGGAACGAAGCAGCACAATAATACCGGCGGAAAAAAGGGCAATCATCACGGCAAACAAAAGAGAGAAGCGCAGTGAAAGCTGCCGTACCGTCGATATGCGGAGCTGCCGTACCGGTGAATCAGATGCTTGCATTGCCGGTGTCCCGTATAACATAGCCGACGCCGCGTACCGTAGAGATGTATTCCTCACCGGTTTTGTCATCGATTTTTGCACGCAAATATCGCACATACACATCGACCGAATTTTCATCGATGTAATGATCTGCACCCCATACCGTATTGATGATGGTATCGCGGCTTAAAACGGTGTTCTTGTGTTCAAGCAATGTCTTCAACAAAAGGTATTCGGTTTTCGACAACATAACCCGTTCTTTGTTTACCGTTACTTCCATACTGTTCGGATTAAGTTCGATACCGCGCAGTTTTAACGGCGTTATTCCCTGTGCATTATTCCGGCGCATCACAGCCCTCATCCGCGCAAGCAGCTCTTCAATCTCAAACGGTTTTGCAAGATAGTCATCCGCCCCGGAATCAAGACCGCTCACCTTATCGAATGTATCCCCCCGCGCGGTGAGCATAATAACCGGCGTATTCGACGTTTTTCTGATTCGCCGCAACACTTCAAGTCCGTTCAGCTGGGGAAGCATAATGTCGAGCAGCACAAGATCCGGCTCATTCTTTTCAAAAATATCCAAAGCGGTTCTGCCGTCTGCAGCGTAGAGAATATCATATCCTTCATGCTCAAGTTCAAGCTGTAAGAATTCGGCAATGCCCGAATCATCTTCAACGATTAATACCCGTGCCATCAATCTTTTTCCTCAAAACGAACATATTCATAATGGTGATGATTATGCATTTCTTCGTGCATTTCCTTAGGAGGTTTCTGCGGCGGAATATTTAAAAATCTAAATTTATATTCTTTGTTGCATTCCATATCATCAAAGTGTGAAAGATAGAGCGGAATATGATTAAAGCTTTTCGCTTCCGGTAAATCAAGATGAAACGGACGATTTGGCGTATCTTTTCCCGCAGATAAAAAAGAGTCCCGAATCAATATTTTTATTTTATCACCTGCTTTGTTAAAAGCAATTAGCGCATCGGCAGGTAAAAACTGACCGTTTATGCTGATATGTTTTTTTTGGAGTGTACGCGGATCGGCAGGCATATTGAATTTAATCTCTATTTCGATAATGCCGGCTTGCTCGATTTCGGTTTCTATTTTTGTAACATAAAAAAGGCCGTCGGCATTTGCCATCCGCATACCGCGGTACGAAAATGCATGTTTAGCGTCCTTCGGTTTATCTGCAAAAAGTGCACTGTGCATAATAAGAAAGATACATACCGATATGATAGAGACACTCAATGTCTTACGGGTAGTCATAACCGTATCATACCGTATTCTTTCCGTTTTGTGTCAAAATTCCCGATTAAAATATTTTAATCTTTTTCCAATGCAGGCTTCATGATACGGCAAGCCCAATACGGTATAGTCGTGCACAGACGGTGTGAAAACTTAAACAACCGTACTTTGTTTTTTTAGGAGTATACAAATGAACAAACAAATGGTGAAAAAGGCTGCGGCATTCGGTATCGTTGCGGTATTAGCGGTGGGAGCCGTTTTTGCAAAACCGCATCAGTCGAATTCAAAAGATTGGAAACATCATAATGATGCCGGAGCCGCGGAACGTCCGATGCCGCATAACGGTAAAGGCGGCGAGTTTAACGAACGCCAAATGCAACCTGACGGCAAAAGCGGAGAGTTCAACCGGCGCCCGATGATGAACGATGCCGCTGCACAAACGGGAAATTCGGTTATGGGTAAATGGATTGCCCGCGATGAAAATAAGGCAGTCAAGGTCGAGTTTGACCGCGACGGCAGCATGGAAATCGAATGGCTGCAAGGCTTTACTTCATCGACGGAGTGGGAAGGTTTCTGGACTGCTACCGATACCGAAGTTACCTTTACCGTAAGAAGTAAAGAAACCGAAACATGGACAAACGGCTCTAAAAAGGAAATCCGTGAAAGCATGAACGCAGTGTGGAAGCTCCAGTACACCCGCAATGACGATAATACGCTCACACTGACCGGCAGCGACTTACCCAAAGAGCTGGCAAACCTTACCTTGTCTCGGCAGGGTCGCTAAGCTGTATCAAAACGCAGGGTAAACGCATCAGATGCTTGTTTACTATTCCCGCAGAAAAAGTGGAGCTGTTCAACCGGAATTGAACCTCTTTGCGGTTCAAATGGTCTCACACCCCCACTTTTTCTGCGATTTCTCTTTATTCGTGCGGAGGCTTTAATACCCCGACGCTCGCGTCGGGGTTGTTGATTGGTCTGATACACTTGCCCAGCTCCTGAAAATCAGTCAATACCAACCATCACGGAAGTAGCTTTGATAACAGCCAGAGCAGCCTCGCCCTCTTTCAAGCCGAGTTCCTCTACAGCGTTGTTGGAAATGGTGGCGGAGATGGTACAACTGCCCAGCGCACTGATGCGTACGATGGAATTGACGGCACCCTTTTCTACTCCCAGTACCTTGCCGGGAAATTGGTTGCGGGCGCTCAGGGGCAGATGTTCACCACGGCCGACCATAACCTCCGTGGCTTTGATGACAGCGTAGGCCTTTTTGCCCGGTGCCAATCCCAGCTCCCGTATGGCATTCATAGAGATCGTTGCGGACACGGGCGTTCCGTTGACATCAATCGTAACAATGCCGTTGACGGCTCCCTCGGCCACCTTAGTTACGGTACCGGGGAACTGATTTCTTGCGCTTAGTTTCATTTAGAACCTCCAAATTATCGAATGATCGAAAATTAGTCTAATTTAGGCGTTTCATAATTCAAAATCATCTGCGCCTGCTGATCGCTGAGTTCATAGTAGAAGAACGTGTGATAGAAGTTTTTCAGTTCCTGCGCAATGTCAAAATCTTCAAACAACTCCGGATACAGCAGCTTTGCACACCACTGGGGCTGCAGTGCAGACTCCACGCCATAACGATCCCATGCGAAAACTCCCTTGGGATTGGAATACACCCGTCCGTTCTTCACCGCTTTAAGATTTGCCCATGCAGGATCGGACATAACCTGCTCCACCTGTTTCTTGGGTTTTCCGGTAATCAGAACATCGGGATCCCACTGCAGCACCTGCTCCATAGAAATGGTTTGCAGATTACCTGTCATCCCTTCGGCAGCTGCGTTGATACCGCCGGCATATTTGATCCACTCATCGATGATGGTGTTGGCGCCGTCGAAATTCAGCTCATAGATAGAATTGCCGTGCGCTACCGTTGTGCGGTTTTCTTCGGGGATATCTCCTACGCGTTTTGCAACCCAGTCCAGCCGCTCTTTAAGATAAGCCGTATAACGGTTAGCAATATCAACAGCTTCTCCTCCGAAAACTTCGGCGGTAAGCTGTACGGATCGTATCATCTCGTTATATGTTTTGAACGAACAGTTGATAAAGGGAATGCCGACCGCGGTGAACATCTCACGGTATTTTTCGTTGGAACCGAACACTACATCGGGCTTGGCAGCTATAATCTCTTCCAGATTCATATCTGCGGAGAAGTTAGTCGAAACAGCCTTGTAGAAATTCGGACATACGATATACATCCACGGCTGCGAATTCTTGTTGACACAGGTAACCAGCATACCCTCAGCCTTATTCAGCATCAGATCAACAGCGTTGTGGGCGAACCAGCTCTCTACATACGTGTTGACCTGAGCGGGGATCGTAACCTCAGTTCCGGACATATCCACAACAGTACGAGTGGCAGGAGTCTCTTTTTTAGCGGTACACGCCGTAAACAGCATCAATGCCATCATCACGGATAACAGCAATGCGAGCATCTTTTTCATCATTTTCCTCCTCAATAATTCCCTGATACAGGTAAACTGAATCTACAGAAAACCTCTAACAACAGTCAAGGTTTTCTTCTATATAAATCAGACTGAAAAACAGTCCGGTTCATAACAGCGGAACGCAGCTTCGAATCTTTTCTCCGGCCTCCGTAACTGTTGTGGTGATCCGAACCTCTACGCCATAAGCTTTGCGCAGGTTTTCTTCAGTAACGATTTCGTCAACGGTTCCTTCCAGCACCTGCTTGTCTTTTGTCAGCAAAATAACCCTATGGCAGCACAAAAAGGCATGATCAGGATTGTGAGTTGTCATCAAAACTCCTAAGCCGGAGGCGGTGAGCTTTTTAATACTCTGCAATACATGAATCTGATTGCCGAAGTCCAGATTGGCAGTAGGCTCATCCATAACCAATAGACTGGAGTTTTGCGCCAATGCACGGGCAATGAGAACCATCTGCCGCTCGCCGCCGGAAATCTGGGTATACGTTTTTTCCCGCAGGTAGGAAATCTCCAGCATGTTCAGAACCTGATCGGCGATGCGGTATTCTTCAAATCCCGGAGCCTCGAAGGGACGCAGGTGCGCGGCACGCCCCATAACCACAACATCCGGCACGGAGTAGGGAAAGGGAGGCTCATGGCTTTGCGGAACATACCCCACGCATTTGGCAAAGTCTCTTGCGCGTATTCGGTCTCTGGGAACCCCATCCAGCAACACT
This sequence comes from Treponema sp. OMZ 805, assembly GCF_050937395.1. Classification (NCBI taxonomy): domain Bacteria; kingdom Pseudomonadati; phylum Spirochaetota; class Spirochaetia; order Treponematales; family Treponemataceae; genus Treponema; species Treponema sp. OMZ 805. Next base: position 115,605 of record NZ_JACCLP010000004.1, read on the forward strand.
TCTCCATCCAGCAATTTTAAAAATCCCAATACCGAACGAAAAACCGTAGTCTTTCCAATTCCGTTCGGGCCGAGAATGCACACAATTTCTCCTTGCCGAAGGGTCAGCGATACATCTTTCAGAATCGGCGTTGTCCCGTAACCGCAGGTAACATGTTTGAGCGTCAATTCCATTATGCAGCTCCTCTTCTTTTATAGAGAATAAAGATAAAGAACGGCGCCCCTAAAAGCGACGTCAGCACACCGAGCGGAATCTCATAGGCCATAAGCGACCTGCAAAAATTATCGATAATCAGCATGAAAAGTCCGCCGGTCAGCAATGACAGGGGAATCAATGTTTTATTGTTCGGCCCCACCAAAAAACGTACCAGATGAGGAATCATCAGCCCCACCCAGCCGATTGTACCTGCAACGGAAACAACCGCCGCCGTGAGTAAGGTCGCGCAGATAATGCAAACCACGCGCACGGCGCCTACATTAACGCCCATCGCTTTTGCTTCATCCTCTCCAAAGGATAAAACATTCAGCTTCCATCTCAGTGTAACGATCGGTACAATCCCGACGGCAAACGGAATAATAAAAAACAGTAAATCGCGATAGCTCACTTTAGCGATGCTGCCCATAAGCCAGTAGGTCATCTCCGGCAGTTGAGATTCCGTATCGGCAAGGTATTTGATGATGGATACCACTGCTTGAAACAGGGTGTTGACGGTCATACCGCACAGCACCAAAAGCAGGATCATATTACTGCCTCGGCCTATAGCCTTGCTGAGAAAATAGGACAGCGTAACCGCTATAATGCCCGTTGCGAAAGCTCCCGCTTGAATCATAGCAGAACTTTGATTCATCAGCATCATAAAACACGCGCCGACACTCGCGCCGGCCGAGGCTCCCAGAATATCCGGAGAAACCATCGGGTTACGAAACAGACCTTGATACGTCGCGCCGGCCGCCGCCAGAGCAGCCCCCACCAGAATAGCCGCACAGATACGCGGCATCCGCACCAGCCAAACAACCGTATCCTCCGCCGTTCCCCATTTTGAAAATTCACCGGCGCCGTTTTTGATCCCGTCCCCGATACTTTGTAACACTCGTGCAGGACTAATCGAGTACCGTCCGATACAAAACGAAGCAATGAACACCAAAGTCAACAGCGCAATCACCGCAATAAAGGCAATCAGCCCTTTTCGCTTGGATTGTTTGTATTCGCGGAGGAAACGTTCGTCTTCCGTATGGCTCACGCTCCCGGCTTTTTCGGGAATACGCGAGCCGATATCAAGATGTACAGTCTCCGTCCGGTTTTGGCTGTCCATATTCTCTCCTTTCGTTTGCCTCACGACAAAAGTTTTCAAGCAGCATTATTTAAGCCGTATTGGGTATCTTTATCCTAATGATGCGAAACAAGAGTAATACCTATTTACGCGCCCTGCGTCTTCCGCATATCCTGAATAACCATTTGAGGTACCGTATTGCCGTTAAAGGTATTCCGGCTTAGTGTGAATACGGCATCGATATTGTCGCCGATCTTAAATTCAACATTCAATTTATCCGCTGCCTGCCAATACACCGCTGTCCATTTATATGTTCCGCAATCGAACGTAAGACGCAAATGCTGCGGTTGGGTTTTCCCCATAATTGAGGCGGCGGTTAGTTTGATTCCTTTAGCGGCAAATTGCAGCGCCGGAAACCCTTCGCCGTAGGGTTCAAAGGTGTCGAGCACGGTTAAAAGATCAGGCGTTAAATAATCATGAGGGAGTTCCGCATCGATGGAAAGCGGAGGATTTTCGGAGTTTTCGTCAAATTCGATAGCCGCGGTAAATTCCTGAACTTTCTTTAAAAACGGCGCAAGTTTTTCCTGCATTAAGCTGAATCCTGCCGCAAATGAATGTCCGCCATAGTCGAGGAAAAAATCGGGATATGCTTCCGGCAAAGAAAGCACCCGATAGCCGCGGGCGGAACGAAGCGAACCGACTGCGGTTCCGTCTTCCATAAGACAGATAACCATACTCGGCACGTTAAACTTATCCGCAAGCCTATTTGAAAGAATACCGGTAATGCCGCGGTGGATTTTATCGCTTACGACAACGGTAAGCTTTTCGCGGTATTTTGCAAGACTTTCCCGCGCAATCGGTTCGGCAATTGCCCAGCCGGTCTTTCCGAGTTCTTTCCGCTCCTCGTTCATTGCAATAACTGCATCTGCAAGTTCATTGCGTACCGCTGCGTTTTGCTCAAGGAAGAGCCGGATCGCCGTTTCCGGTTTACCCATCCGTCCGGTTGCATTGATAACGGGCGTAATATTCCACGCAATATCGTTGGTTCCGATGTGCTTACCGATAAGCCCCTGTTTTATCATCAATTCGGAAAGACCGGCACGCGGCGCGGCATTGATAGCTGCTAAGCCTTGCTTTACCAATATCCGGTTTTCTCCGGTCAGCTGCATCAAGTCTGCAAGCAGCGAAAGCGCAACGAGCTGTAATTCACGCTTTTCTTTTTCACCGTACATATTATGCGCTTGTTGAACAAGCGTAATAAAGATATTGAAAAAGCCGTCGAGTTCGGACATCGGCGTGTCGTTGTACTTGCCAATCCGCGATAAATTCTTTAACCGCAAAAGGCTTAACTCGGCAAGCTGAGGCGCAATCTTTGCGCATTCAAGTCTAAAATCACTCACATAAAACTCAACCGACTTACCGAACACTTTTTCCAGCTGCTTGAGCTGCAACTCTTTATCCCAGACAAAAATCTGCTGCCCCTGCAAAAATCTGCCGAGCCGAGTATCTGAAAACGGAACCATACCGGGGATAATCGTTTCGGTGATTCGAGCCGTTTCAACTAAATTGACCGTATGGATAGCTTCCACTGCGAATGCATCGTTGACGGGGCGGACATTTAACAGGCAAATCTGCTGTTTATAAATGTCGAGAAGTCCGAAGCGCAGGGCAGTAACAACCTTCCACGCCGTAGCGCATCCGGAAAGATGTTCGTTGGGATACCCTGAGTCCGGCACCTTACAGTTAATGATTACTGCGGCATCGGGAAGCGTATCCTGCGGGGTGTGATGATCGATGACGATAACATCAATTCCTTTCTCCGCAGCGTAGGCGACTTCTTGAATATTGGAAATACCGCAGTCTACGGTAATGATGAGGGTACCGCCGTCGGTTTCATGCGCATCCACTGCGTCGCAGGAAAGTCCGTACGGTTCGTCGCCGGTGGGAATACGCCATGTCGTCGGGATGCCTAAATCGGTAAGCGCTTCGTAGAGCACGGTAACGGCGGTGATCCCGTCCACATCGCGGTCTCCAAAAATAAGTACCCGCTCACCTTCTTCCTTTGCATCGAGGATCCGGTCAACGGCATCCTCCATATTTACAAAAAGAAAGGGATTATGCACATAGCGCAGATCGTTTTCAAGGTGAAAAAACGCCTCGCTCCCTTCGGCAATGCCGCGCCGCAGCAAAATCGATGCAACAAGCGGAGTGCAGCCGTATTGCTGCGCCATGGAGCGGACAACACTCGGGTCTATATCTTTTTTTTCCCAATTCACTGTATGGTACCGGCTGCGCGGCTATAAGTCGGCCGCAGAAATTTCTTTAAATACCAGCGGACGCATTTGCGGCTTCTCCGCTGCATACCGTATCGCTGTTTTGATCATATCGGAAGCAGCCGGAAGGCACTCCGCATCCTTACCGTACACGTCCATGATGAGGTCGCCTTTTTTTACGGCATCGCCTGCGTGCTTATGCAGAATCATACCGGCATCAGGACACACCGCATCGGTGGTTTTATTACGGCCGACCCCAAGATTGACTCCGGCAATACCGATTTTGAACGCATCGATATCCACGATAAAGCCGTCTTGCTCCGCCCTAATGCGGCAAGCGTGCGGGCTGCGACGCTTGCCGCATTCGGCAACAAACTGCTGCGCATTGCCGCCTTGCAACGTAATGTTTTCTAAAAACAGCTCAAGCGCTTTGCCGCTGCGAAGCGCCTCTTGCGCTTTTTGAATTCCTTCTTCCTTGGTTCCGGCTTTACCGCCAAGTATGAGCATCCAACTTGCAAGTTGTAAGGTTAAGTCGGTTACATCCTGCGGTCCTGTGCCTTTCAGAACATTGTAGGTTTCTTCCATTTCCAAGAAGTTACCGACTGCATTTCCTAAGGGTTCATACATATTGGTTATCATCGCGATAACTTTTTTACCCATCGCGGTGCCGGTACCGACAAGGCTCTTTGCGAGCGCTTCAGCTTCGGGCAGCGTTTTCATAAAGGCGCCGCTTCCGCATTTGACATCGAATACCAGCGCTTCGGCGCCTTCGGCAACCTTCTTGGAGAGAATACTCGCCGTAATGAGCGGCACCGATTCGACGGTTGCGGTAACATCGCGTAAGGCATAAATCAGCCGGTCGGCAGGGACAATCTCTTTTGTCTGCCCCGTCATTGCAAAACCGGTTTTTTTAATATAATTTCGGAATTGTTCAACGGAAAGGCCGGTCTTATATCCGGTAATCGATTCAAGTTTATCGAGCGTACCACCGGTGTGCCCGAGTGCGCGACCGCTCATCATCGGAACCTTCACCCCGCAGGCAGCTACGATAGGTGCAAGCGGCAGAGAAAGCTTATCTCCGACACCGCCGGTGGAGTGTTTATCGACAAAGGGGCCTTCAATCCCCGACAAGTCCATGACTGCCCCGGAATGCAGCATTACATCGGTAAGAACGGCGGTTTCATCAAATGTCATACCGTTAAAGTAAACCGCCATCAGCCATGCGGCCATTTGATAGTCGGGAATCTCTCCGGCCACATATCCATTCACTAAAAAGGCAATTTCTTCCCGAGAGAGCGTTCCTGCGCCGGTTTCTCTAAACCCGCGCTTTTTCATAATGATATCAACTGCACGCATGTTTTTCTTCCTTACATAAAAAGGTACCGGAATCGATAAACACCGGAATATTCGCTATACAGCACAGGGCTTTTCCAAAAGGAGGTTACTTTCGGAATCGCTCCGTGTATCTTTAGGGCATCTCTAAAAACTCGGTTAGATTTGCTTCGCATCCTTTGAAATAGAGATGCCCGACGATTTTTAATTGAATGCTTTTCGCCACGCGGCGGGATTGCCCGGGCCAACCCATTTATTGAGGGCAAAACCGTTCCGTAAACTTAACGTAATAAATTTCTTTGCGCGAAGAGCGGCTTCATAGGGTTCAAGCCCGAAGCCTAAACCCGCAGTAATTGCAGCGGCAACGGTACAACCGCACCCGTGAGTCCATTCGGTTTTAATCAGCTCAGCTTCGAGATATTGGAAATCCTTACCATCGTAGAAAACATCGATGGAGGTCTCCGCATCTTTCAATTTTGAGCCGCCTTTGATGAACACATACGGTGCTCCCATATCATAAATCCGTTTTGCGGCATCTTTAATTTCTTCTAACGTTGAAGGCGTATCAACATGGGCAATCTGACCGGCCTCAAACACATTCGGCGTAATAATCTTTGCAAGCGGCAACAGTTTTTTAATCAACAACTCATTGATTTCGGGATTAAGCGGCAAATTTCCGCCTTTACAGATCATCACCGGATCAAGAACGTAGTTTTCTACCTTATATTTACCGAGATACTCGGCAGCCAGTTCGATTGCATAAGGGGTTGCCAACATTCCCGTTTTTGCCGCATCAACGCCGACGCCGGTAAAAATGGTTTCGAGCTGTGCACGCAACGAATCTTCGCCGATCGGGAACACTTCATGGCTCCAATCTTTGTGGGGATTCATGGTAGCAACCAAAGTAATCGCTGCCATACCATATCCACCGTACTCCTGAAATGTTTTTAAATCTGCCTCAAGCCCTGCTCCTCCTGATGCGTCGGAACCGGCAATCGTCGCTAATTTTACCATTTTATACTCCTCAATTATGAAAATATCTACGAGTGAGAACTATATCACATTTACCCGTTAAGTCAAGATCGTTGCGAGGCTGGGATTCTGGGCTCAGAGCACAGAGTTGCTTTTTACTGCCTGTTAGCCTATAATAATAAATACCACATTATGCCGATCCGATGTACCGCACTCCCACCGCACCAACCGCATTATCCCAAAGCGCAACTCCCAGCTTTTAAAAATAGCCTTTTGCAAAGAGGCGGTGTAGATGCTAGGAGTGTCCAGAAAGGTTTTACGATATGTCGTTGCTGCGAAAAAATTAATCCTCAACGTATCAAAACTGCCAAGGATGGCAGTGGTTTTATACAGGAGCGAGATTTGTGTTATGCACAAATCTCGTCGTTAAGCAGTTGTACACGGATGTACAACCGCTTAACAGTCTATTTCAAAAGGCTTACGGAAAGGTTTTACAGTATATGCCGCTTCTGCAAATACTCAACGTATCGGAACGAACAAGGATGTTTTTCGCTGCCCCGTTGAACTTACAATGAGGATTGCTCTGTTGACAAGTTAGTCGGTGTTGGGTTGCTTTTTCAAAACATCACTGTTTTTCTTTTTTCGATTCATTAATAAAAATGAGATTATTACCGGCAATATCGGCGCCGATAGAGCATATAGTAATTCAGCCGAAGCTAAAATTGTTTTTCCGTAGATCAAAATCGATAAGGCGGATACCGCATATAAAACGAAATGTTTTAAAATAATTTTACCGGTTCCTGTCATTGCACAAATAAAGGTTGCCACCAACGGCGCAATAAATTGTCCTAATACCTTGATATTTACTTCGGTTTGATCGATGTCCGCTTTTGCTGCAAAGGCAAATAGTATCGAAATAATAGTATAGCCGAAAAAAGAGATACATGTTGCTGCAAAGGAGTCAATAACGGCAGTTAGATATTTGGGTACTCGATAGTTTTCCGGACATAATTTTCTATGTACCAGCAGACTGAATACCAATGTTTGAAGAACAATTTCCGGCATACCAATTAAATGAAACCATAGCGGAAGTTTTGTATAGATTATTCCTTCGATTGATGCAGGTGAAGCAGCGGGAGTATTAATAATTCCAAACACCAGAAAAACCGACCAAAGCAAGAGCCAACCGTTTTTATCGGCTTTTAGAAATTGACGAAAAGGTAATAATACCAGACCGAATAGCAATCCACGAATAATTTGTATTAAAGGCCCTAAATAAACCGTTTGTGATTCAGTCGGTTTAAAATAATCGGCTATTATCGGCAGAGCGAATAATTGTTTATAATTAAAAACGCTCGATGCAATAATTCCGGCAATAAAATAAGTGATAACATGAAATGCCGTTACGGAAAGAATAAAAGGTATGATTTTTTCAGAATCGGATTTTTTCATCAGCCCCCCCCCCCCCCCAACACACATTTAAATTCATTCATTATATTTTAGTTAATCAACCTAACACCACACTTTGTCTGCCTTGCGAAGCAATGTCAGGTTGAAGTGGTGGTTGGATGATCTTTTTATTAGCACGTTGCGAGATTTGTGTTATGCACGAATCTCGTCGTTAAGCAGTTGTACACGGATGTACAACTGCTTAACAGTCTATTTCAAAAGGCTTACGGAAAGTTTTTTCAAAACCGTAGGGTAAACACATCAGATAGAATCGGTAAGAACGCAGAATAAATAAGCTGTGAGACCATTTGAGCCGCATAGCGGCGAAATTCTGGTTGAACAGCTTATTTATTCTGCGGGGTATTCAAAAAGTGTCTGATGTGTTTACCCTACCAATAGTCGCTATTTTGCGATGCGCGATGCGGCGCTGATAGTGCGGTGATGTTCTTCCCATGGAGAGGCAACACGGTTTACATCGGAAACGACGAGGAAGCACTGGGTTGCCTTGCCGAACCAGTCTTTATTGGTTGCATCTTTGCGGAGTACATACTGGCATTTTTTCCCATCGGTAGAGAACGAGCGGCATCCGTTTACCGGCTTGCCTGTTGCATCGATCATTGAACCTGAATCGCGATAGTATTCTTCTCCCGGTACGTCAAAATAGAAGTATGCGTTTTTAACCCGAGAATCGTTAACCGAAAAGATAATCTCTATTGTATCGGCGTCACGAGAGACGGAGCGAATAACCGGCATTGCCAGCGCTTGCTGTTCATTCTCCGCTTTTGCAGAGGGGACAATAAACGAAGTCTTTTTTGATTTCTCCTTTACTGTTTTACCCGCCGCACCTGTTACTGCTTGTCCGCCGATACCGGTTACATTTAATTCTTTTTCAAACGGCTTTTGTCCTGCAAGGGTAACCGATGCAAACCACTTTCCAAGAGCAGCTGCTCCTTCGCCTTCACCTGCAGCAAGATGCTTCAGCGTCAATAATTTATCTTTTTTATTGATCTCCAACAGCCCTTTCGCATTTTTCTCGTCAAGGCTCCACATATCAGCAGGGGACGCAAAAAACGCTTCATGGAAATCTTGAGCGGTAAGGTCTCCTTTATATTTTGCGAACATAGTAACAAACATTTTTCCGGCGCCTTTGTGCTGTTTAGAAACAAAAGAGGCATCAGCCTGTTCAATCATCCATAAAATATCCGTAATTTGAGCAGCGGCAATATGGGCAGCCGATCCTTTTGTTTCGGCTTTTTTGTTTTCCGACTGTTTTGCAGGAGCCGCTTTAGCGGCAGTGTTTTGTTTGTCAGATGCCGTTTTAGCGGTTTCTTTTTTGGCTACCTCTGCAGTCGTGCCTTTTTTCTGTGTTTTTTCCCCAACAGCTTTGGATTTTGATGTTTTTTGTTCTGTTTGTCCCTGTTTGGAAGACTTCGGTTGAGTGTTTTTTGCAGCCGATGCACCGGGTACATTTGACTTTGCTGGTTTCTGCTGCGCCGAACCCTGTTTAGCAGGCTTTGTCTGAGTATTTTTCACTTGAGAAGCTGTTTTGCTTTTAGCAGCGCTTCCCGATTGAGCTGTCGTCTTTCGAGGTGTTACCTTCTGAGCGGGCACTTGCGTTGACGTAGGCGTTTTTGCTTCAGCTTTTTGAGACTCGTTTTTTTTAGGTTCGACCTTTTCTGAATTGGAAAGCATAGCCGTAGTAGCCGAGTTTTGCATTGTTTCGGATTTGTTTTCAGTCTGTGCTGCCTGTGTATCCGAGGCAGAGGCTTTTGCAGTTTCTACGGGTGTCGGTTCGGGTTTTTTATCCTCCGGAGCAGTTTTACAACCCGCAGCAATTATTACTAAGCCGAATAAGATAAACGGTATCAATGATTTTTTCATTCGAAATCCTCCTCAGCGGTAAGGCGTATAAAAAACAAATAGTCTTATGAGATATATCGGTAATTATACCAAAAAGTCTAAGAAAATGCCAGAAGGAATCCCAGCCTCGCTCTGCGCCCATTTCTACTTGAAATATATGGGTTATCTGCTGCGTTGCTGCCAAAAACAGCCGGATACGTTTGCCATGCTTATCTTGGATACTAATCTTGACATATTCAAAGAAAATTCGATATACTTATGACCTATAACTTTATTTTATGTGCATTAAGAAAAGTGTACTGGAGGAGAATAGTTGGCGGAGAATAAAGGTTTGCGGATTAATGAACAGATCCGTGTCCGCGAGGTTCGTTTAATTGATGATGCAGGGGAGCAAAAGGGCATTGTTTCCACCCTTGAAGCTCTTAGGATGGCTCAAGACGTTAATCTTGACCTCGTTGAAGTGGCTCCGCAAGCGGATCCTCCCGTTTGCAAGATCTTAGACTATGGAAAGTATCGTTTTGAATTGGAAAAAAAGCTCCGTGATTCCAAGAAAAAACAGAAGCTGCAAGTTCTCAAAGAAATTCGTATGCAGCCTAAGATAAATGACCATGATCTATCTTTTAAAGCACGGCATATACAGGATTTTCTTGATGACGGCGATAAAGTAAAAGTAACAATCCGCTTTCGGGGGCGGGAGTTAGCCCATACCGAGCTGGGGCTGGACGTATTAAATAACGTACTGGCAAAACTCGGCGGAGATTTAACGGTAGAAAAACCTCCGGCAATGGAAGGGCGCACCATGTCAATGACATTAGCGCCTAAATCAAAGAAATAATTTACGAGGTGTACTATGCCTAAGATGAAGAGTAAGAGTGCCGCAGCAAAACGTTTTAAGCTTACCGGCAGCGGTAAAGTGAAGTACAAGCAAATGAATTTGCGTCATATTTTGACCAAGAAATCCCCGCAACGCAAACGCGATTTGCGCAAAGCCGGAATTTTAGCCGAAGCTGACAGCAAAAAAGTAAGAAAGCAGCTGCTTCCTTACGGCACCAATTAATTTTTGATTATTTAGGAGAATACAATGCCGAGATCGTTATGTTCAAATAAACGCATCCACAGACGCAAGAAGATTTTAAAGTTAGCAAAGGGATTCCGCGGACGCAGAGGTACGAACTATAAAGCTGCAAAAGACGCTGTTGTAAAAGCGCTTACTCATAGCTTTGAAGCACGCCGCGACCGCAAAGGCGATATGCGCCGCTTGTGGATCAGCAGAATAAATGCCGCTGTTCGTGCGGAAGGAATGAGCTATTCACGTTTTATCAATGGAATGGCAAAAGCGGGTATCACTTTAAACCGCAAAGCCTTATCCAATATGGCTATCGAAGATCCGGTCGCTTTTAAAAGCGTTGTCGAACAGTCAAAAAAAGCATTAGGAGCCTAACGTATGTTAAACCTCGATCAAATTAAACAGCTTGAAGCAAGAGTCTCAAAAGCGATTGAGCTGATGCAGACACTCAAAGATGAGAACGATTTATTAAAACTTGAACTGCACGATCGCCAAAAACGAATCGAAGAGTTGGAGAATATAGTACTTGTCTTTAAAAACGACCAAGCTAAGATCGAGGAAGGCATCATCAATGCGCTCAATCACTTGAGCGCATTTGAAGATACCGTGTATCAAGCGGCGAATTCCACCGCGACATCTGCCATATATGGAACGGCCCCGGCAGCAAACGAATCTTCGATAAGTGACGCTGCGGAAACACAGACAGAACCATCAGCGCCTGTTGTTACGGAACAACCGGACCCCATAGCGGATGAACCAACGGAGACTCAGGCTCCCGTTTCCACACCTGAAACAACAGTACAGTCGGCTCCGCAAGAATCTGTAAATCATTCCAATCAACTGGATATTTTTTAACGATGGCCGAACGCAAAGGGCGGTTGCAAATCGATCTGTTAGGTACGTCATTTGCGCTTGCGGCAGACCAACCCGCTGAATATTTACAGGCCATCTATAATCATTATAAAAAAGTCGTGTCGGAAGTTCAGCAAACATCCGGCGTGAACGATTCTTTGCGTGTTGCGATTATCGCCGGTATTCTGCTTTCGGATGAATTGAGCAAAGAACGGCTTAATCCGCAAGGAACACTTCCGCAAGACGAAACAGAGGTTTTAATTGAGCAGTCGGCACGAAAAATGATCGAAGATATCGATTCGATTATCTACTCGCTTGCTCCGTCAAACGATGCTCAAGCATGACCATCTTTGTCGATGCGGACTCCTGTCCGGTGCGTATCCGCGAAATTATTTGTAAAACGGCAAAGCGACTGCAAGTTAAAGCTGTCTTTGCCGCTAACCGTCTTATTCCTATTCCGAAAAATTCTTATTGTACCTCGATTATAACCGAAGCCGAAGATCAAGCAGCGGATATGTACATCCTTGCCCATGCTGTGCAAGGGGATATGGTTGTTACCCGTGATATTCCGCTTGCAAAACAACTTGTCGATGTGCATATCAGGGTTATTAACGACCGCGGTATTGTATACACGCCTGAAAATATCGGAGAACGTTTATCTATTCGGAATTTTATGTATGAATTATCGGTAAACGGACTTGCTCCCCAACGGACAAAAGCGTTCGGCAAGAAAGAAATTATGGAATTTGCTCAAGCGCTTGACCGTGAGACGCAGCGGCTTCTGAAAAATGTTCCTTGATGGCTTTAATTCTCGGTATAATTTCCAAAAAAGCATCGGTAATTTCGGGGTCGAATTTTACACCGCGCAGCCGCCGTATCTCTTCCAAAACTTTATCATCAGTCCATTCTTCTTTATAAATCCGTTTGCAGGAAAGCGCATCGTAGACATCTGCAAGTGAGGTAATACGGGCGCCAAGCGGAATTTCTTCACCAATAAGCCCCTGTGCAGCAGTGTGCGTACGGTTGTATTTTACTATTGCGCCGGTCTCTTCAGCGATATGCCCGGGATAACCGGTTCCATCCCAGTTTTCATGGTGCCGCAAGGCAATATCCCGCGACATAGTATCAACCGCCGAATTTCCCGACAAAAATAATTTTGCTCCGCGCCATGTATGGCTCTGCATAATTTGATATTCTTCCGGTGTGAGTTTACTGGGCTTTTTAAGTATCAAATCCGAAATTCCGATCTTTCCGACGTCATGCAGCATAGCAGCGATTTTAAGTGCATCTCGGAATTTTTCTCGTTCATGCCGGTTGATATTATGGTTAAACGCCCAGCGGTCATAAATTTCTACTGCATAGTTAGCAACCCGATGTACATGTAACCCCGTCTCCCGCGGATCATGCAGCTCAGCCCTTTGCACCATACGAAGAATCATCTCGCGAGTTAACGATGCGTGCATAAGCGTTGCGGCAGCATTTGCTGCAAAATGAGAGAGAAACATTTCGTCGTCGGAAGTAAAGGCGCAGATATGGCCATGTACGTCTAGCGCATTGATCATTTGCAGGACGCCCAATACATTGCCGGAAATCGCAATTAACGGCATCGTCAACGTCGATACTGTTTTATAGCCTGTCGCAACATCGCTGACCGTACCGAATTTATACTGTTTATCGGGAGAAATAGCATAGACATTCGGTTCATTGATCAACTGTCTGGTCATCGCAGCCGAACCTGCAATAGTCGTGTTATTGATTGGAAACGAAAAAACATGAAACGGAAGCTTTTCTCCCGGCTTTAATCGCTTTTGTAGCGTTTCGTTTTGGGCATAATGAATAACCAGATGATTCCCATCTACCAGATAAATGGAACCTGCGTCAGCATTTAAAGCCTGCCGTGCCTCAGTTAATATCCTTTCCAATAAAATATCTTTATCGCGAATACTGTATAACCGGGATGTCGTTTGCATAATGTCAAACAGAATTTCTTCCCGTGTCCTCACTGCCGACATCGTATCCATAACATTTCCTTTCCATTTATAAATTAATAATATAGAGATTCTGATAATATCATCTAAAATACGATGTGACAATACGGACGGACACCCTGTAACATTCGTAAAATTATGATACACTGAAAGGAACTCTAAGCGATGTTTCGATGGTTTAGAGAAATCCACTATTTCCGCTCAGGAGGAACAATTATGACTATAGAAAACATTCAACCCAAAGAAGTATTCCATTGGTTTGCCGAAATATCGGCTGTACCGCGCGGTTCACACAACGAAAAAGCCATCAGCGATTTTTTGGTGCATTTTGCAAAAGAACGTTCACTTGAAGTGTATCAGGATGAGGCGCTCAACGTCATTATCAAAAAGCCCGGGACGGCAGGATATGAAAAATCCCCGACGGTGATATTGCAGGGTCACATGGATATGGTCTGCGAGAAAACGGCGGATTCTAATCACGATTTTTTGAAAGACCCGATCAAGTTGATTGTAGACGGCGACAATCTCCACGCCGACCGCACAACGCTCGGCGGAGACGACGGCATCGCGGTCGCGTATGCGTTGGCAATTCTTGATTCCAAGTCGCTTGCACATCCGCCGCTTGAGGTCTTAGTTACCACAACCGAAGAAGTCGGCATGGACGGTGCGCGAGCGTTAAAAGCCGACCATTTGCAGGGGAGGATTCTGTTCAATGTCGATTCCGAAGAGGAAGGCGTCTTTTTAGTCAGCTGTGCAGGCGGCGCCAATACCCATATCGATTTTAAGATTGAAACGGAACCGTTGAAGGGACAGGCGCTCTCCGTCAAAGTCGACGGGCTACTCGGCGGGCATTCCGGTATGGAGATTATCAAGCAGCGTGCAAACGCCATCAAACTGCTGGGGCGGATTTTGTCCGCAGTAAAGGCGGAGCAGACTGTGCATATCGTGTCCATTTCAGGCGGCTCGAAGCATAATGCCATTGCAAAAGAAGCGCAGGCAATTATCACCGTCGAGGATGCCGCCCGCGCACAAGCAGCCATCGCAAAACTTGCCGAAGCAATCAAAGCGGAATACCGCGTTGCCGACAAAGATATCCGCATCACAGCCGAAGCGGCGACGGCTCTGCCTAAGATGATGTATAACGGCACGGTCAGCGGCGGCATCATAGACTTTATGACAATGGTTCCCGACGGGGTGCAATACATGAGTATGGATATCCCCGGATTGGTACAAACCAGCTTGAATAACGGTATCCTCGCCGTCGACGGAGAAACCTTGACATTTACGATTTCGGTGCGCAGCTCGGTGAAGAGCGAACTGGATGAAATTGTGCAGGTGCTGCAGCTCTGCGCGGAGCGTACCGGCGGCGTCTTTAACAAGGTGTCGGAGTACCCCGCGTGGGAGTATTCACCGCAGTCTCGCGCCCGGGATGTTGCCGTAAAAACATACAAAGACCTTACCGGAAAAGAGCCGATTGTGTCCGCCGTTCACGCAGGGCTGGAGTGCGGTCTTATCAAAAAGACCATCCCCGACATTGACGCCGTCAGCTTCGGTCCGAATTTATACGATGTCCATACCCCAAATGAGCATTTGAGTATTTCCTCAGCCGAGCGGATGTGGAAATTTATCGTTAAACTGCTGGAAAATATGCGGTAAGAAATATAATCCAATGGAATCAACAACCCCGATGCGGATCGTCGGGGTTAAATTTTCCGCACGAATAAATTATTAATTGGGACATTCTAAAAACCTACCGATCGACAACTCTTTATAACGCTCTCTTACTTATTATTCATTTTTTAAGTTTATTAAAAATATTTATAAATAGATAAAAAAATAATTATATACTTGCGAGCACCGACAATATATGATACGATATTCAAAGATTATTAATTGGAGGTTCTATTTGTATGGAAGCGTTTTTACAAAATCTTACTAATTTAGTTGGCAGCATAAACAGCTTTGTATGGGGTCCGTATTTCCTCATTCCCCTGCTCTGCGGAACAGGGTTGTTTTTCACCCTTCGACTCAAAGGCGTACAATTTTCAAAGTTCGGCGCCGGATGGCGCAGACTTTTCAGTAATTTTTCATTAAAAGGAGAAAAAGCGGGAAAGCATGGGATGAGTTCTTTTCAAGCTGTCGCAACCGCTATTGCCGCACAGGTAGGAACCGGTAACCTAGTCGGTGCAATGACTGCGCTGATTATGGGTGGCCCGGGAGCAATCTTTTGGATGTGGCTTGCCGCATTGGCAGGTATGGCAACAAACTTTGCCGAGGCTTGTATCGCACAAGTTTACAAAACAAAAGATAATTCAGGACAGACAGTCGGCGGCCCTGCATATTACATTTCCCGCGGATTAGGAAATACGGGCTTTGCAAAATTCCTTGCGGCGTTCTTTTCCATCGCAATTATCCTCGCGCTCGGATTTATGGGTAATATGGTTCAAGCGAACTCAATTTCCGATGCGTTTTTAAATGCATTCTCCGTCCCCACATGGATAACAGGAGTTATCCTTGCCGTTATTGCCGGTATCATTTTTATGGGAGGTGTAAAGCGTATCGCTTCCGTTACCGAAAAGGTTGTTCCGTTGATGGCGATTGTTTATATTATTGTCGGAATCATCGTTATTTTGATGAATGCGTCCAATATTCCGGCAATGTTCGCGATGATCTTTAAAGGGGCATTTAACCCGAGATCTGTTTGGGGCGGAGCTTTAGGTTTCGGTATGGGACGTGCAGCCCGTTACGGTATTGCACGCGGTCTTTTCTCCAATGAAGCAGGTATGGGTTCAACGCCGCATGCGCATGCAGTTGCAACCGTAGACAGCCCCGTTGAACAGGGTGTATTGGGAATTGTCGCCGTCTTTATCGACACCTTCGTTGTTTTGAATATTACCGTTTTTACCGTACTCAGCGCAGGAATTATCAAGTTTGAAAACGGGCAGCCGGTAATGAAAGGTATTCAGCTGGTTCAAGAGGCGTTTTCACAGCATCTTTTCGGGCACACTTTCGGTTACCTTTTTATTGCAATCTGTTTATTCTTTTTTGCATTCTCCACGATTATCGGTTGGTATTATTTTGGCGAAACCAATATCCGGTATCTGTTCGGCTCAAAAGGCTTAGTACCATATCAACTGTTGGTCGTAGTATTTATCTTTTTAGGCAGCTTGCTGAAAATCGATTTAGTATGGGAATTGGTAGACTTCTTTAACGGTATTATGGTTATCCCGAACCTTATCAGCTTATTGTTGTTGAGCGGTACCGTTGCGGCTGTCTTGCATGATTATAATGCGGGTAAACCGTATGACGTCAATAATTATATCAGAAAGTAACTGAATTTTAAAACGCACCAATCCGCCGATTAGTCTTTGCTCGGATTAGTCGGCGCGATTCATCCGTATCTACCAAAAACAGCTCTCTTAAAATAACCTGTCAAAAAACACCTTGCAAAAACCACCGATAAACAATATCATTATAAACCAATGTTCAATGTATGAACCGCATAGGAGTAATGGTATGGCACACAAAGTTCGGATTTCCGATCTGGTATTACGGGATGCGCATCAGTCTTTACATGCAACGCGCATGACAACCGCAGATATGCTGCCTATTTGCAGCAAGCTGGATAGCGTCGGATATTGGAGTTTGGAAGCATGGGGCGGAGCGACGTTCGATTCATGTATCCGTTTTTTAAATGAAGATCCGTGGGAGCGGCTGCGCTCTTTGCATAAGGCGCTGCCGAATACTCCCATTATGATGTTGCTGCGCGGACAAAACTTATTGGGTTACCGACACTATGCCGATGATGTCGTCGATGCGTTTGTAAAAGCTGCTGCCGATAACGGTGTCGGGGTGTTCCGTATCTTTGATGCGCTCAATGACCCGCGCAACCTTAAACGTGCAGCGGATGCAGCAAAGAAAACCGGTAAGCATGTTCAAATGGCGATCTCCTTTGCAACAACTCCGTATCATACTATCGAAAACTATGCGGAACTGGCAAAAACGTATACGGAATTCGGTGCCGATTCCATCTGTATTAAAGATATGGCAGGGCTTTTAAAGCCGATGGAAGCATTCGATTTAGTAACGGCGATTAAAAAGAAGACGAGTATTCCGATCAATATTCATACCCATGCAACAACAGGGCTTTCCGTAGCGACACTGCTTAAAGCAGCGGAAGCGGGAGCGGATATCTTGGACACGGCTATTTCGTCGATGTCGATGGGAACCTCGCACAGCCCAACCGAAACTATGGTAGAAATTTTCCGCGGTACTGAATGGGATACCGGTTTGGATATCAACCTACTCCTCGAAATTGCGGCCTATTTCCGTGAAGTACGCAAACATTACGCTCAGTTTGAATCGAGCTTCCTCGGTGCAGATACCCGTATTCTCGTGTCGCAGGTTCCGGGCGGTATGCTTTCCAACCTTGAAAATCAGCTGCGCGACCTTAAAGCCTCCGACAAAATAGATGCAGTCTTAAAAGAAATCCCGATTGTTCAAAAGGACTGCGGCTATATTCCGCTTGTTACCCCGACCAGCCAGATTGTCGGTACTCAGTCGGTGTTTAATGTGCTGTTCGGACGGTATAAAAAACTGACTGCAGAAACCCGCGACCTGCTTATCGGCCGGTATGGTAAAACGCCCGCTCCGTGCAATGAAGAGCTGGTAAAAGTCGCTTTGGCGGAAGCAAAGATAGAAGCCCCTGTAACGGCACGTCCTGCCGACCTCATCCCTAATGAGCTGGATAAAATAAAAGCCGAAGCAAAGGAAAACGGAGCGGGCAATTCTATCGAAGATGTTCTGACGTATGCGATGTTCCCCAAAGTTGCGCCCAAGTTCTTTAAAGAGCGCAGTAAAGGCCCCGTTGTGTTTACGGGAGCGGAGAAAAAAGCTAAGGGTACCGCGAACGGCAGCGGTTCGTATACGGTAACGGTGAACGGAACCGATTATGCGGTTTCTTCATCTAACGGAACATTCACCGTAAACGGCACCGCATACACAGTCAGCGTAAAAGAAAATACCGGTTCCGCACCAGCTCAAAAAGCGTCAGCGCCTGTATCGGCAAAACCGGCGACAGCTTCATCCGCTGCTTCGGTGGCATCTGTCGCGGCACAACCGGCTGCAGCATCCAAACCTACAGCACAGCAGCCCGCCCCGCAGGGGAAAGCCTCAGTCGGAGTCGGCGGCGAAAAACTTGCTGCGCCCGTTGCCGGTACGTTATTACGCTACACTGTTGCGGAAGGCGCACAGGTTAGCGAGGGACAAACGGTTATCATGCTTGAATCGATGAAGATGGAATTGGAAATCAATGCGCATAAGGCGGGCATTATTCACTTTGTGGCTGCAGCCGGTGTGCAGGTAGCAGAAGGCGACTCACTCGCAGAAATCCGTTAACAGCCGCTCTGCCGGTAATGGACAAAGATATTCGCTTCTCCGGTACCGCTTTTTTATGTTATCGCTAAAAAAAATACGCTGCAGCTGTTGTATGACGGCTGCAGCCGTTTTCGTTTTTACCCTTTCCGCTTTATTTGCGCAGTCTCGCAATCTCACCGTATCAACAGCCGCCTCAGAATATATGGCCTCATCTCAAAATGAGGCGTCCCTCCGTGCCGTTGTTTCTCAGCTTTCGCTTGAAGAAAAAGCGGCGCAAGTACTGATGGTCAATATTGCGGGGAGCAAAACGGCGGATGCAAAAAGCATCGCATCGTTCAAGGGAACCGTTCCGGGCGCCGTGCTTTTATTTGGCTATAATATCGCAGACACGCCCCAAGCGGTTGCAGACTTTTTAGAATCGGCCGCACAAGGATTTCAAAGCACGGCGCAGCGTTCAGGCCGTACTTTTGTCCCGCCGCTTTTTGCACTTGATAACGAGGGCGGCACTGTCTACCGAACCCGCCGCATCACCGCGCCGCTTCCCGCCGCAGAGGAAATCGGCAAGCGTTTTTCCGTCGAGGAAACTGAGGAACTCTACCGGTTATTGGGACAGCAGATGCGGGAGCTTGGTCTCCATCTTAATCTGGCTCCGGTTGCGGAAGCAGGAACGGAAGACGTTGCAACGGCGCTTGGTACGCGGACATTCAGCTCGGAACCGGAACAAGCAGGGCAATACGCCGCCGCTGCAGTACGGGGTATGCAGAACACCGGTATTCTTGCAGCGGTCAAACACTTTCCCGGCAACAGCGCCGCGGATTTACACAAAAGTGCTGCCGAATTAACCGTTGACTATGAAGCCTTCCTCAGCCGCTATTGCTCAGTATTCCAGCCTTCAATTACGGACGATGCGGCAGCGGTTCTCATTTCTCATATTACGGTACCGGCAGTCGAAGCCGCGCCGTTCTGTTTTTCTACAAAAGGAATTGCCCTACTCCGTAATGTATTGGGCTTTTCCGGCCTTATCATCACGGACGATATTGCAATGCAGGCATTAAACCGGAACGGCGCTTCGCCCGAAGAAAACGCCGTGCGTGCAATCGCAGCCGGCTGCGACATGGTTATGTGCTCGCTGTCTAAGATTTATCCGTTGGTTGAAGCCATTGCCGAAAAAGCCCGCACTGATACTGCGTTTGCAAAGCGGCTTGACGAAGCGGTACTGCATGTTTTAACCGCCAAGCAAAAAGTGCAACTCATCGATACAAGCAAGCCTATCTGCCCAGACGGCTTCTTGATACCGCATACACCTGATTGGGAAAAATTTCGACACGCAAAAGAAGCCGCCGTCGTATATGAAAGAAGAAAGGTAGATGCATCAGACGAGTAAATATAAATCACAAAATCGGGAGATTGGGCAAGCATTTGAAGCGCGAAGAAGTTCAACTCTGCTTGAACAGCCTCCCGATTTTGTGGGGAACCTTAAAAAAAATGCCTGATACGTTTACCCTGATATTTTTTCAATAGATTTGACGAAAAGTAAAATTTTTTTTATATTACTTTCAGAAACTAGGAATAAATCCTATAATTGAAAAATTTCTTTAATGTTTTAATATATTGAAGAAAAAGGAGTGTAAACTAAAATCCGTACAAATAGCACGGCTTTTAGTTACTCAAGTTTGCTTAAACGCAAACTTGTATATCATAAGCACGTTCTCACTTCGTTGCGAACGTGCGTAAAAAGTCAATCGAAAGTTGATACTTTCTTCTTGACTTTTTATAGGAGGAACTATGACAGTTACTGTTGATGAAAAAGCAAGAGCTTTTCTTGCAAAACACAATGAAACCAGCGTGTATACCTATTTAGGCGGATGCCGCACGTGAGGCGGCGTCGTACCTCAACCGGCCGTGTTTGCCGGTTCGCCTGATTCGCTCGATGACTACGACACCTATACTGCTGACGGTATTACCGTCTATGTACGCAAGGGCACTCAAACCGAAAACGGCACACTGACCGTTACAGTGGTTAAGATGCTGTGGATGGATTCTTTAGCAGTAGAAGGGATGGCATATTAGCCGTTGAAATTATCCCCGCAGGATGAACGCCTCCGGCAATCGATTTTCAACCTCTTTTGAAAATCGATTGTTGGGGTTACCGAAATGAGATTCCTCTCCTTTTTATCTATTTCAAGATGTTTATCGTCTTTGTAAATACAAATTTAAGACTTTTTCAATCTTGGACATAATTTTAAATGTGTATCCCAATCAAGAGGAAATCCAATATGCTGTAAATCAATATCTTTTGCATAAAGTCGCAGAAGAATTTTCATTTTTTGAAGAATTATATTGTTCCATTTTTCTACATCAGGAAATAAAAATTTTACTGCTTGTAGTTGCCCCCACAAGCGCCGTTCTGCATTTTTCTCCACACTAACAGAAGCCGGAATTGCCGGGAAAATTCTGTAATAGAGGCGTCCATAATGAGCGCAAATATTCCGTAAATCGGTGCAGCACCGTAAATAACTTATGATATTTTTGGGTATATTATTATACAGTTTTTTTGACAGCTCTTTTTGATCTAGACTTAGTAAGTCTGCATAAAAATATGAAAGCATTCCGAATGTAAAGAGTTCCGTTATAACCCACAGAGGGAATTGACCCCCATATTCTTCAATATGATGCTTTACAAACAGGACTTTTTTATTCTTTTCAATCTCGCGCTTAATCATTTCTATAAACTTATTGCTGTCATGTTTCTCAGAAAAAGTATCCGGATTAAGATAGCCCAGAGAGCCATACTTATGTGCATGAAAATACGCAAAATTACACCGTAAGAAAATTTCGATTTCTTCAAGCGCAGATAATAGAATACTCCGTAATTTGCTATCAAATTGATATATCCGATATACTCGCTTAAAAGATGTTTCTCTTTTATATGAGCCATCTTTATTCTTAAACGGAAGGAAATAAGCTGAAAGTCTATAATAATTTATCAACTGCAGCTTTTCTTCGCAGAAGGTGTCATCATCTATAATACATCCGCGCGATTTTAGCAAATATACTTGTTGATCAAAGGTAATAGGATTTTTTACTTGTTTAGTCATAAAAACGTCCTCCCATGGGTCACATCGTTGAGAGGTGCGGGAGGTCCTGTTACAATAATAATAGCATATAATAAATTTGATTGCAATTCTGTATCAAAACATTATTACCAGATACTTTTTGAATATTCTCATTTTCAGCAAAAACTTGTTACTGCTTTACATCATCCACCGTCCATGGCGGAACTTTGTCCGATTTGATGCCTCTCTTCTAAAATCAACACCATCTACCGCATTATACTTAGGTTATAGATTTTCCAAGAAAGGCAAAATAAAATATCGCAGTAAAAAAATAGAGAAATGCACTGACGTAAAAACCGGAAGAAGACGGTGTAAATGCGGAAGCTGCCGCACCGGCGGCAAAATATATGATACCGGACAGATAGTGTACACTGCGTAGCAGCTCTTGCCGTTTTCCACGAATGACTTTTCCCATCGCGAGTCCCGCATCCGTTAAATAGCCGCTAAAATGCGAGGTGCGTATCAATATGCCATTATATGGAATGAACATACCGTTTTGTATGCCGAGTACCATACATGTTATTGAAAGGACAATACGTAATGGCGGCCTTATAACGGCGATCGCGAAAAACACTGTTGAGAAAACCAATAAAAGAATACCGTAGCGTTTTGAGAATGTGCAATCACTCTTATGAAAAAGCATACCGGAGATACATGCTCCGATATAAAAAGAAAGAATAAGCAATAAAAAGGCGGCTGCCTCCGCAACAGCTCCTTTGGAAAGAGTAAGCGCTACACGAGTAATAGTACCAGTGTGATGGCTGACCGCCGTACCGGCTGTAATAAAAAATACACCGTTCAGAAATCCTGCGATAAAAGTTAGCAGATGTATTAATATCGTTAGAATAAGATTGTGTCTTTTGTTCACTCAAATACTATAATCCGATTTTGATAAAAAAGCTACGTGATTTATTCGTACGGAGATTTAATACCTGCTGTTTTTCAGCTACACTCTGCGTCGGGGTTTGTTGATTATCCGAAAAGTGATATAGTACCGGCAGAGGCAACAGTGATTATCCTTGAAGTACAAGACATCTGTAAATATTACGGCACAGGAAAGAAGCGGCAAACCGGCTGCGAACACATCAGTTTTACCGCGGAGGCTGGAGGTATCTACTCCCTGCTCGGATTAAACGGGGCGGGGAAAAGTACGGTATTGAACAGCATCAGCGGGTACCGCTTGCCCTCTTCCGGAGATGTATCGATTTGCGGATATTCCATTTTGAACGAACCGATCGAGGCTAAGCGGAATATCGGGATTTTGTATGAGCAAAACCCGCTCTATGATTTGATGACGGTGCGGGAGTTCTTGCTTTTTACGCTGCAAATGCGCGGTTTCGGTAACGGCGTGCAGCAAGACCTGCTTGACGAGGCGGTTGAGTTTACCGATTTGCAAGAAGTATACGCCAAACGGATTAAAGAGTTATCGAAGGGATACCGGCAGCGGGTAGGGCTTGCGCAAGCGATTATCCATCACCCCCGCCTCGTCCTCTTGGACGAACCCGCGTCCGGCCTTGATCCGTTCCAGCTGAAAGACTTTGAAAAAAAGATACTCGCGCTATCCACGTATGCGGCGGTCATCCTTTGCACCCATCAGCTTGAGCTTGCCGGACGAATATGCTCGCAGCATATCCTGCTCCACAAGGGACGGCAGATTGCCGGAGGAACACGGGCGGAACTTGCTGAGCGTTTATACGAGGACTTCGGCATTGAAGAAGATGCTGCTTCCGATACGCTTTTGTTCAAAACCTTTGAACAGTACGCCGGAGTTACCACCCGCGAGTTCCGTGAATCTGCCGCTTCCGAAGCCGCGGGACGGAAGCGCTCATATTCAGAAACGCCATCATCTGCGGTAGGTGCCGAACAATCGGAAGCCGGTAAGCGGGGGCGGCGATGAATCGTTTTCCGGCGTTTAAGGCGCTTTTTAACAAGGAACTGCATACCCTCATATACAGCCCCGCGCTGTATGCGGCAGCGCTCGTGCTTTACCTCGGGGCGGCGCTTCCGTTTGTGGGTTCAGGATACTGGTTTTCGGCGGGGCTGTCGGACTTCCGCTCTTTTTTCCTCAATCTGCCGTTCCTGTTCTGTATTGTCATTCCCCTGCTTGCGATGAACAGCTGGACTGATGAAAAAAAGCACGGCACCGACCGGCTCCTTGCCGCCTATCCGGTGGATAAACGCCTGCTTGCCGCGGCAAAATATGCAGCCCTGCTCGTCTGTTTTGCAGGAGCCGCCACGCTTACGATGGTAATTCCGCTTTCGGTTATTCCGCTTGTCTATTTTGATTTTTTTCCGTTTTTTCTTTCGTATTGTGCCGTCCTCTTCTTCGGCGCAGCCTTTACCGCATGGTCGCTCGCACTTTCAAATATCTCTGCGCACACCGCTGTCAGCTTTTTGCTCAGCTTTTTTACCGGTATCTTTTTTACCGCAAGCCACGTGCTTGCTCAAGTTTTGCCGCTCCCGTCAGCCATTGTAAAAATACTGCGCTATTGCTCTTTTACGCTTCATTTTGAATCGGCCGCGCGCGGTATTTTCGACACCCGTGATTTCTTCTTCTATATATTGCTCATCGTCGCGGCGCAGGGGCTTTCGGTCTTTTTACTGTACGTTCAGGAGGAAAGCCGATGAAAACAAAACCGATAAACATAAAGATGCGCAGCGTAAAAGAGTACCGTATTCAAGCCCTGCTGCTGGGCGCCATCATAGTAACGGCAGCGCTGCTTTCACAGCGGCTCTATGCCCGGCTTGATATGACAAGGCAGCACACCTATTCGCTTTCAGCCTATACCCGATCGATACTGAACAGCCTCGAAGGAACGGTAACGATTACATGGTTCCGCTCGTATAATATTGACGGGTTTCTGCCGTCGCTGCAATATGTTGAAGACATCCTCGCAGAATATCAGCGTACTGCGGAGGGACGCTGCATCGTGCTATACAAGGATACGGAAGAGCTTTCCCCGCAGCAGCTGAATCAGCTCGGTATTGTCGCTCGACAAATTGAGCGGAACAGCAATAATACGCAGGTGCTGCAAAACCTCTATTCGGGATTGCTCTGCGAATACCGCGGGGAAAGCAGGGTAATTCCGTTCCTCTCCGATATCTACACCCTTGAGGCTGATATTGCGCGTTTCATTTCCGAGATGAATCAGGATGCGCAGGGGAGAAAACTCGACCGCTCCGTTTATGTTGCGTTTCCCGAAGGCGGTGCAGAAAACGGCGCAACGGGTAATTATAGATATGTACTGCCGTGGCTTGAGTATGCGGGTTTTGTATCGATTACGTTGACCAAGCCTTATCCGGAGCTGCACCCCGAAATTCCACTATTGGTCATCGGTTCTTCCTATTTTGATGCCGATATGCTGACGGCTGTTGATACTTTCATTAACAGGCACGGTTCCGCCGTCTTTTTTGTGTCCGCAAACACCGTGGACATCGGCGGCAGCTGGGAGGCAACACCCAAAAAAGATAACGGACTGCTTGAACTGCTCGCCCGCTCCGGCTTTGCGGTGCAGACTAATCTTGTGATGGATCCCGTAAACTTCCGCATGACATTACCGGCCGCCGACGGCACTCGGTACGAGCATATCAACTACCCATTTTGGATTCAGGTGTTCCGGCAGGAGGCGGAAGCCCTTCCTCCGCTGCTATCTGCGGCAAAGCCCGTGCAGTTTTTCTGGCCGTCGGAGGTTGTTTGTACCGCCGCGCGGGGGAAGACGCCGCTTCCGCTGCTTGTTTCAAGCACTCGGTCGGCGCTGCAACAGCCGCCGTATAACACCGACCCGCACGGAACTCAGCTTGCCGCAGCCGCGAATGGAGAACACGCAGCCTATCCGCTTGCAGCCTTCAGCGAGCGGGGCGTCAATGCGGTGAGCGGTATCAGCGGAGCAGACAATGCGCGGCTCTTGGTGGTTGCGGATGAGTATTGCGTGAGTTCCGCCGTAGAATACACAAATTCCGATGCGAATTTGGACTTTATGGTGAATACCGTGTACTGGATTGCGCGGCAGGATGCGCTTTTGCAGCTGAAAAACAAACAGCCGGCGGTTTTGCCTTTCCGCTATTTTGAAAGCGATGCAGCGTTTAACCGTATTATCGCCGCCGCCCGTATCTTTAACCTTGTGCTGGTCACCCTGCTGATTATCGGTGCAGGCGCCGCGCTATACATCCTCCAGCGGAGGAACCGCGCATGAAAAAAGAAACAAAGGTTCTGTTTATCATCCTCTGCGCGCTGCTCTGCTGCTATGCGCTGAGCTTTTTACACCGGTCTTCCCGGGCGGGCGTCTTTTCGAGCAGCTTGATGCATGAACAGGATATCCGCGAGGTTGCGGAAATCCGGTTTTCTATTCCGACAAGGGCTGAACCGGTAGAGATGGGCGAAATGACGCTGATTAAAGAGGGCGCCCGCTTTTATCTCCGCACCGGAAACGGCAGCTATTCGGTCAGGCAGGAAATTATCGGCCGCTTTTTTTCGCTGCTCGGCGCCGGCCGCTCCTTTCTCCCCATATCGGCACGCCCGCAGGATTATCCCGATTACCAAATCGATGACGGACACGCTTCGCGTATTGTCTTTGTGCGGAAGGATAAAACCGTTCTTTCTGAGCTCTTTTTCGGAATGACCGATGCGGCCGGCGCCGGTCGGTATGTGCGGACGGGAACAAGCGTAAAGGTGTTTTTAATCGATAATGCGTTTGAACCTTTTTTAACGGTCGCCGCTCCGTTCTGGCTCGACTTACAGATATATGCGGCGCTTTTCCGTGGCACGGGCATCCAAGGCTTGGAATATGGGAATCACCCTGTAATCCGAACGGAAGCGAACGGCAATGCGTTCCGCGCATTGGAAAACTTTTTAGAAAAATTCTCCTGTATCGACATATACAGTGCGCCGCCATTGCAAAGTCCTCAAACGGTACGGGTGCGTTTAGCGCTCGGCGACGGCACGGAACTGCGATTTTCGTTTACGCCCCTGCAAAGCGGCGACTACGTATTTTTCGACAGCCGCAGTGCGAATGCCTACCTGATCAGCGGGTATACCTGCGAACAGCTGCTCCGGCATATCGATGCGATATGTAATTCGTAATAAGAATAGAAACTAAGGATTGGGTAAAACGCCGTTATGGTGGAGTTCCTCTAAAGGGAAATGCTCATGTATACGACGGTGCGGGTATACACGGCAGGTTTTCTACACCGCTGTTCCAGCTGCTGAATGATTTTTTCGAGCGTTCCTTTTTCCGAACCAAAAGCCTTGCGGATTGCCGTGCCGTATTCGGATTCAGCTGAGAACCAACGGTCGAGTTCCGCCTGTGTTACCAGCCGCTTTTCCTGATAGTCTACTTTTTTCAGCAGCTGTATGCGATAGCCTGCTTTTTCGGCGATACTAGCAACGGTGTTCTCCGTCCATGCAGTACGTGTATTTCGGCTGTCGGAAAAAAATGCTGCTTCGGCAGCCGAAAAACGATTTACGGATTCGTCAGTTGGGAGCAGTACCGACAGCCTGAGTCCCTGCTGCGGAAGCGCGAATGCAAAAATGATACGCGCACCGTCGGTATGCTCTTGCGCTATGCGGGAGAAGAAAGCGGTAAAGCCTTCCGCACTCGCCGCGGGGTTATACGAAAGCACGGCATCAAACGCCAGATCGGGAAAAAGCGCGTTGCTTTTCTCTCGTACATGTACCATACTATCTAAAGTTCCCGTATTCTCTGGCGTAGAGGATGGTTTTTCATTAAGTCGGATGGCGGCCGGTGTACTTTCACTTTGTTGCCGCGTATAGATTGGAAGAACGGTCATAATCGGACGGTTTAAAAATTCAAAGGTTTCTGCATACCGCTGTGCGGATTGCAAGGCTTCTTGGTGTTCAAATATTCCTGCGGTACATCCGTTAAGGGTGATACGGGTACTCGGCCACAGTAAAAGCCCCCCGTCAGCCCTGTACACCAACACGCGGTCATCGGCGGACAGGTTTGCCAGCCCGATAAGGGTGTCCCGTATCTGCTCCAGTATTTCGGCGCTGCTGCCTTCCGTCCGTGCCTGCCAATCCTCAACCGTAAAGGCATCCTTCTTTCCCTCGGCAGCCTCATATATGGCAGCCAGCTGAGTTTCCCGCTTTGCCAGTACCTCGTTCCGTATCTTTTCTTCATAGCCGGTGTATCCGGGTGTGTAAAATACCCTACCGACCAGTTCATCGGGTAAGTACTGCTGCGCAATCCAGTGGTCACGGTAGGCATGAGGATACAGGTACCCTTCTCCGTGTCCGAGCGATTCTCCATCACGGTTTGCGTCTTTCAGGTGATTCGGCACTTCGGTCTGTTCCTTTTCTACCGCCTTGAGAGCGTCAAAAAAACCGAGCGAGCTGTTCGATTTGGGACATGTCGCAAGATACAGCGCCGCATGGGTCAGATGATACCTTCCCTCCGGCAAACCGATACGGTCAAAGGCTGCCGCCGCGCTTGTAACAACGGTCAGCGCGTGAGGATCGGCAAGTCCGATATCCTCGCAAGCGGATATAAGCATACGCCGAAAGATAAAGTGAGGGGACTCCCCTGCCCGCACCATTCGGGCAAGCCAGTAGAGCGCAGCATCGGGATCGCTCCCTCGGATGGATTTTATAAAGGCACTGATGATATCGTAGTGGTAATCGCCGTCCTTATCGTAGAGTACCGCTTTTTGCTGGATACTTTCCTCAGCGGCCTGCATATCGATGATGATTTCCGTACCGGCAGGCGGCGGCCAGTTATCAACAGAGGTTTCAACGGCTAACTCAAGCGCATTTAAGAGACTGCGAGCATCTCCTGCGGCGGTTTCGACGAGGTGTTCCAATGCGCCTTCGGTAAAAGAAACCTTCCACTTTCCGTAGCCCCGTTCCGTATCCTGCAAGCATCGTTCCACCGTCCGGTACAGATCGGCATCGGTGAGCGCCTTGAGCTGAAATACCCGACTGCGACTCACTAAGGCTTTATTCACTTCAAAAAAAGGATTTTCGGTTGTCGCACCGATAAAGATAACGGTTCCGTTTTCTACCCACGGCAGCAAAGCATCCTGTTGGGCGCGGTTCCATCGGTGTACTTCATCGACAAAGAGGATGGTCGGTTTTCCGTAGAGTTTTTTATATTGTTCCGCCGATGCAATCGCATCGCGTATCTGCTGTACACCTGCAAGGACGGCGTTTAAACTTAAAAAATTACTTTTGGTATGATTGGCAATAACTTGAGCAAGGGTTGTTTTTCCCGTCCCCGGCGGCCCGAAAAAGATAACGGACGAAAGCCTGTCCGCTTGGATCGCTCTTCTTAAAAGCCTCCCTTTTCCGACAATGTGTTCCTGACCGATATACTCGTCAAGACTGCGGGGGCGCATTCGTGCAGCAAGCGGAAGCCGTTCCGCCGCCGCTGCTGTCTCGAATAAATCTTTACTCACGGTTCCATTCTATTCGCTCCGGCTTATAGAGTCCCCACAAGCCGGTATATTTCGCGTTGGGATCGTTTACACCGACATAGACGATATAACCGGTATCGGTATCAAACGCCTTGATGAGATTGATCGTATATTTTCCGACGCTGTTATTATATTGATGAATATTCGCAGGCGGGACAGAAGAATCTGTAGAACCCGCTTGAATCGATTGCGCACCGGTAAGATCAGCGCCTGCGAGTTTAATTTCTCCAAAGCCCTTTATACCGCTGATCAGCACTAACTGCTTGCTCGGCAAATAGGTAATACTTTGCGGGGCACTTACCTTATGTTTGGTGTCTGTCCAAGCACTGCCGTCGTAACAGTACAGCTTGCTATTGTCAAAAACGAAGACAGAACTTGAGGGGCCTTCACAAATACCTTTTAATCCCGATGAAGGACAACCGGCTACCTTTGCACCCGTTTTATCGTAAAGACCGTCTTCCAACAAGCAGTATTCACGTGCTGCGCCTACCGGAAATTTTCCGTTTGACCATGTGCTTGATACCGCACCATTCTCAATGGTACTTATCGTATAGGTTGTTGTCTTTCCGCTCTCTTCTGATTTAATTGCAAACACAATATTCGTTCCAATAACAGACTGCGCTGTCACTCCGGACACCTTACTCCAAGATGAAGCGGTCGTGTCATACTTATGAATCGTAAAGGTATCGCCTTGCCCGAATGCGGCATAGAGAAGCTTATTGGTGTCGTCGGCGGCAAGCCCCGTACAAAGACCCGAGGGGCACCCGCTCATCTCCGACCATTTTCCTCTGTTTCCCTTTGCCTTGTAATATATTTTTCCGTTTGAAGCATATAACGTATTGCTAATCTCAACTATTCCGCGGATTAATCCTTTAACGGAAGCAGGATTGAGTTTTACCTCCTGCTCTATCGCAGCGAATATCGGAGAGTTTTTACATGTTGATAAACCAATTATGACAGAAATTACAAAAGCGACTGCAAAAATTCTTTTCTTCATAGATGTCATCCTTTTTTAGAAGTGATACCGGGCGGCAAAACCGATATTTAAGAAGTTCCCAGTACGATTAAAGCTTTTGTCTTTATACCATTGCGGAACAATATCCCATGATAATTCGCCGCCGAACGACCATTCAGGAGAATACTGATAGAAAACGCCCGCCTGCGGTCTAAAGAACAGGCTGAAATACCGTGTACCGTTATAAGACTGAAAATCACCGCCGATCCCGAAAGTGAGCGGAATACGGAATTTGTCGATTGCAAAGGTATATCCTGAATTGATTGTAAAAGGAATAGCAAAATAGAGATTGCTGCCGCGTGTTAAGTGAAAGGTAAAAGCAATATCACCCCCGATCGAGACCCCTTTCGTCAGATAATGAGTATAACCGAGGAAGATGCTGCCGCCCGGATAGATATTAGTTTTAATTGCAAACTTATTCGGCGAGGTATTAAAAAGCGGTATACCCAGCTGTAAACCCATGCGGATAAACTGGTCGCCCTTCCGAATCGGTTCATAGACATAAGCGGTGATAGGGGCTTGCGCAGACGGCGTTTCCGGTTCTTGAGTTTCGGCAGCTTCTTGCGCAAAGATATTCCATATCAAAACAGAAAAAAAGAAAAATAACCAACAACGTTTCATAAAGGAATTCAACTCCATCTCATTTTAAGGGATTGGGTCGCTCTAAAAACTTAGATATGGATTTTTAGAGGTTCCCGATAAAACAATATCAAACTTGTCTTGTAAGGCGCTGTTAAACAATCACTCTATACTATAAGTTACAGAAGCGCCGGCGTTAACCAAGCGATGTCCCATGCATAGAGCGCTAACGCAATCAGCCCCATACTAATCAGTAATAGCGGTGCATTTTTCCATTGAGCGCTCACATTGCTTTCCTCAACTCTCCGTTTGACGGCACAGAGAATAAACGACCAGACAAGCATACTTGCCAAAGCGCTAAGCACAATGGCAATCAATTCGATATAGGTGAAAGCTTGATAGAGGGCAAAGATAACAGTACCGCCGGAAAACAAACGCTCCCGTATCAGTCGGCTTTCCGTACGTTTTAAAAGTATTCGATATAAGACCAAATCGCACAGATACACAATTATCAATGCAACAACCGGTGTTATACTGACGATATCGAGCGGTAATAAAAGAGAGAATTCAAGCAGCCGGCTGAGCGACGCAGCAATAAGCATTATCGCGCCGTCCCGTAGAATAAACGAAATAATCACACGGGTTGAACGCGCATTCATCGAAAGGCGCTCCAAGCCGATACCATGCAAAAAAATTAATGAAGCAGGGAAAGTATAAAAAAAGATTAAGGATGCAATAAACATACGGCGTCTCCCTATAGCCGACTTCGATATGATTCATCGGTTTGAAACGGTAAAAGTTCACCCTTATGAAAACTGCGGAAAAGCCAGAGTGCGATGCCGAACATCATAAGAACACCGGCGCTGCTCCCCAAAAATGTAAGCGGCAAAGAAAACGGGATAAGTGTAATGCTGAATAAGCCGGAGCGGATAGGTAAAGAAACCGTACCGAACACAACAAGTTCCCTCAATATCGAAACAGCTGCTAAGAGAATTGAATAGAGTATCGGCATTTCAAACGGATATTGGCTTGAATCATACATACCGATACTGATAATCAGTATATACGAAAATCCAACCATATAGATGTATCTTTCAAGGCTAATTGCCATAACAGGAAAAATCACCCCTACGATTTGTGCATATAATGCTGCCGCAAGAATAATATCAAGGTAGAGTACAATATGAGAAAACTTATCAATTTTAAAATAATCGATAAACATCTTGCTTACGATTCCGACTGCCAAAAGGAACCAAAATTCCGCAATAAAGATCAGGCCTTCAGCAAAATGGGCTGCGAGGGGGATGATCGGACATAAACCTAAAAAAAAGACGACCGATTTATTGACCATAACTATCCCTCCTGCTTCTTCATCAATATGTCAATTCTATTTCGGTACATTGCAATGGTTGACGGCGTTATCCCGTAACGCTCTGCCTGCACCGGAAGAGCATCAATCCCTGCAAGTCCGCAGAAGACGCAACCGATTGAGCGTTCATAAAAAAAGACTGCAGGATAAACACCGTACTTACCGGTTAGAGGAAGCATAAATACAAACGCTTCGCGTCCGGAGTATGAGGCGGATAATACGGCTTTGAACGGCAAACCGGATAAACCTGTATTATCAAGCCAGCTAACAGTTATTTGCCGCCCTTTAAAACCCGGATATGCACGGCAAAGCTTTTCTGCAGCGGCGGTCAGATAGCGGGTATCCGCCTTTTTCCGTAGATACGACAGCCCTAAAAATGAGGCTAAGAATACAAGCAAAATTCCGGCAAGCGCGGCATATTTTTTTAAAAGGTGTTTTGCAGCATCGGTCATAATGCACCTCGTCGTCTTTTATAAAAATATGCTTCCAGCCACTCGATGAGGGGTGTGAGGCAATCGGCAAATAAGACGGCAAAAGGAATACCAGCCGGTATAGCGCCGGG
The DNA here is from genome assembly GCF_050937395.1 of Treponema sp. OMZ 805. NCBI lineage: Bacteria > Pseudomonadati > Spirochaetota > Spirochaetia > Treponematales > Treponemataceae > Treponema > Treponema sp. OMZ 805. The sequence goes on from NZ_JACCLP010000004.1 coordinate 148,112, forward strand.
ACCGGCAATACAAAACGCGAAAATACCGGTCAGTATGCCGGTGATAAACCTCCCTTCCCATGAGCGGGGAATGGAGCCGCTGTCGTTCATGACAAAAAAGGCCGAAAAAAGAGCACCGCTCGTCAATATCGCAGATAATATATCCCCCTGTCCGTATGCACTTGCCTGCGCTGCGGACGGAAATAGATATACCAGCAGCCCATAAATGAGCAAAAATGTAAAAGGCAGCGTTTTATGAATCGTTTTTACTGACAGCAGTACGATTGAAGAACATAATGTTAAGAGATTATACCGGAACGCCGGTACCGTTGATGGATAATGAAGAAACAGTCCGATATACCCTTCCGGCAGCGTTACATCAACTCCATGCAGAAATGTCGAATTAAACATCGAAGTTATATATTGATCTGCCGGTGTCTGCAACAGACCGGAGCCTTCCAGCGCTGCAAAAACGCTACCGCCGGAGATTATCCGATCAAGAGCGACCGGTTGTACAAAGCAATCGGGCTTGCACACTGCAGCAATGCAGGCAGCAAGCATAACCGGATTAATCCATGAGGAACCTTTTCCACCGAAAACACCCCAGCTGAAAAAATAACTCATAAACGCGATTAAAAAGCTAAAAACAAAACCGCCATTAACCGGCAGAAAAAAACCTATCAATAAGCCGGTTACGAACGCATGGATATCAAAGCGGATTCTACCTTGCAGATACCCGATAAGAAAAGACACAAGCGTTGCAGCCGCTCCGGCAGTTATGATCAGAAAGATGCTTGCAAAATCGTGCATAATCCCCATAGCAATAAGCTGAAGCGATAAAAGACTTAATACCAGAATTGCCGTATTCCGCGCATTCATACCGGTATAGACGTAGGGGGCAGGAGAAAGTATGGTACGGTTATACGGCATAACTATCTCCTCTCTCTGCTGCCGATTTGATAATCGCGCTTAACGGAATACGCACCGGACATACTGCCGAACAACAGGCACAGCCGCTGCATAACGCAATAGAGCGCAGCGTTTCGGCAGTGTACCGATTTCTTTGAATCCGGCGTACCGTATTTATCGGGTCGATATATGCGGGGCAGCTCCGCAGGCATTGTCCGCAATGGGTGCATTCGTCCAGTTGTTGTTGAATATCAATATCGGTACCGACCGCGTGGATCGATTTAATCCCCTTACCGGCGGGTAAGTCTAAACTGTCAACCAATGTTCCACGCAATAAGCCATTCAGAATGATATGCGTATTTTTGCTTTTAAAGCCGCCGCATTCTTCTATGAGGTGGCCGATCGGTGTACCGATGCGTACTTTAATAACCGTGGCGTGTTCCAATGTCTTGCCGGTAAGGAGTAAGTACGTTGTCAGCATCGGTTGATTATGCTGCACCGATTCATAAACCGACAAAGCAGTCAAAGCGTCGATCACAACAGCATCTTTTTCTGCCGAACGGGTATGGGCATTTCCTGCAGGATAGGTTTGCGGAACGGTGAGATGCGCAAGATCGCGGTCGGAAATAACGGTTCCGATCGTATCAAAAAGGGCACGGTCTTTTTTTTCCATACCTGTTTCAACGATAATTTTCGCAGCCCCTACCGCATGAGCAATAATATCAATTCCTTCTGCGACTTCGCGGATAAACCGGCGGGCTAAAAAAGAATCCAGCATACAGGTAGGGTCTTTATCGTAAAGCATAACGGTAAGCGTTTTTATACCTTGCTTTACAGCCATCCTGATCTCTTCTGCAAGAGAAACCGTTTCTCCTGAAGTATTAACTAAACCGGCAAGGTCGATGAAGTGAAGAAGCCCTGTTTGATCGCTTTGTTTCCACAGATACGGAGTGCGTCGTTTACCCAGTATGCTGAAGCCACCCCCTGTTTTGATATGGAGACCGCGAAATGAATGACCATTTGGAAGCTGCGCGTCAACAATTCCCGACACAATGCCGGGAACCGAGGCATGGACGTGCGCCGATAAGCTGTTACCTGCGCGAGCGACCATCTGTCCCTCATTCACAAAATCTCCGACGGAGACTAAGGGAAGGCTACTCGTTTGTGTTTTTGATGCAAGCGGTACCAGCGTATATTGCGGCAGAAAAGCATTTCCTTCGAATTGGGGATCCAAGCGGATATATTTTGCTTGCTGTTGTCCCCGTTTAAATCGTATAAATTCCATCATCGTATTTTGCTCATTATAATCAGAACACAGGGAAATAACAACGTGCCGAGGATAATAAAAAATGCAATAACAGGACTCAGTGTGGATACATATAAAAGACGATAGGCTGCAGCGGAAAAACCGGCTTGAGCTATCAGCATCTTCTCTAACGGGAGCAGCGCCAGTCGCTCGTTTCTTAATGCACGGAGAATAAACACCGTATCGAAGGAATATATAACCCTTTCGTCACGATGCAGCTTTCCATCTGAATCCTCATGATAGGAATCAAAGTATATCCGCATATTCGGGGTAAGCGGCGGTAACGGTTCATGAACATTGAGATAAGGTAAAGCCGCCGTATACCAATAATCTTCTATATAGTTACTTAAATCGGGGAGATAATCCTGCGGCCGCGATGCCTGCACGGTAAAAAAACCTGAATCGGTAAACGGAATCGGCGACCGTGAAACCGGCTGCGGCACATTCAGTTTAGCGGCAGCAGGGCTTAAACGGTTTGTTGATAATACAAGCGGGATAACTGCGGAAACAAATAGCAAGGCGCCGGTCAGTATGGTTGCATTGATGGCATATCGAGTATTCCAAAACTGTGCCCATGATTGCGGATGCATCGCAAACAGCTTTAACGAAGGATGTTGGCGGTATCGCTCCAGATACGTTTCTCTTATCTGCAAAAAGCTGTGCACTGAAAAGAGCATACCTGCCGATAACAGCAACGCCAACAAGAAAAAGCAAAGGGCAACGATGCCATCGATGACCGCAGTCAACAGCGGAGCCGCAGGAAGAACGAGCATAAACCTGTTATGCTTAATCCGTTCTTTAAGCTGCTTCCATGGGATTGCCAGTTCATTTTCCAGCGCCTCAAGCCAGTATGCAGCGGTTAATATGCTTAAAAGAGCAGTCGCGGATGATAAACTGCTTTTAACGCAGAATGCATAGCAGACAAAGCTGAACGCAGCGGCAAAAAACAGCAGTTTTTTACGGGAATTGGCACTGCAGTAGGCAAACAGAATAAGCGCAAGAAGTCCTTGTATCGGACTATATGGAATAGCGGCTTCAAGAAAAAAATGCGCTCGTTTACCGTAGAGTGAAAAATAGAACGAAAGGTATTTAAAAATCGAAGTATACGGAAGATAAAGATATTGGTATCCGCCGTCATCATCGCGGAACCATCGAGTATAGCGTTCGGTATCGGTAAACGGAAAGCGTTCGTGCCGACCGGTTCCTAATAATGAAAAGCGGCTCGAAACGGAAAACTCCGATGCGGTACCCGAGATGCCGACTTCCTCTGCAGCAGAGATATAGGGTTCAATATCATCCGAGCAGGGAACTGCTGCTATCCGATATCCGTCCCATGTCGGAGCATAAAAATGGAGAGGGAAAAGGATAAAAAGCAAGAGGATTCCGGTTGCGATGAACGCCGACAAGAAATATAAAAAACCGTTCAGCCGCTTCATGGGTTATACTGTATAATAGAGTGAAAAATAACTTCCGATTACAACACCGAGAATCATACCGGCAAAAACTTCAACAGGGGTATGGCCTTGAACTTCTTTGACAGGCTTAAAAGATGTATTCATTATTTCGGCCATTTTTGCGCCTACTTCGTTTAACATTTTTGCTTGAAGTCCACTTGAGCGGCGAACTCCCATTGCGTCCCTAATAACAATCATCGCAGAAAAAATAGAAAAAATAAATAAATCCGAAGAAACGCCCTGTTTAAAACCGATTGTAGTCGAGAGAGCCGTCACAAGAGCAGAGTGGCTTGAGGGCATACCACCCGTGCGCCATACCAATAAGTCGAAAAAGACCGGCAGAGAATGTACTGATGATCCGCAAAATCCGATGAATGTTTTGATAAATTGACTCAAAAGCCAGCTTGTAATGGCTGCTAAAAAAATCGGGTTTTGGGCTACAATCTTAACTTGTGTAAAAAAAACCTGCATCTTGTGGACAGTTTTGTACAATTAACAGCTTTTGTCAAGCACTGTCTTTTAAAGAAGCCGTCCAGTATTGCATGAGGATGCCGAATGCGACTGCGACATTGAGCGAGGCTTTGATGCCCTTCATTGGAATGCTGACAATACCGGCGGAAACGCTTTTGAGAGCTTCCGCGCTGAGTCCCAGTTCTTCGGAGCCGAGTAGGACAATGCCGTGCTTGGGGAAAGAAAAAGAAGTAATCGGAGTGCCGCCTGTTTCAAGCGCAAAGACGGGAAGGTCGGCAGGCAGAGCTTCAAGCGGACAATACTCCCACGGCAGAAAGTGAGTGCACCCCATCGCCGACCGCTGTGCACGAGGTTGTTCGGGCGAAACGCAACCCTCCGACAGGAGCAGCTTTTCTGCGCCGAAAGCCTCCGCGGTACGAAATATGGAGCCGAGGTTAAAGGGTGCACGGATGTCTTCGGCATACACATAGACCCCCGGATAAAACGGGCGCGGTACAGGAAGTGCCGGAGGGGGCGCGTCAGTCTGTGTTTCAGTGTATGGCAGTGACACATTCAGCGCAGCAATATCGTGCTTTGGTATGGCGGTACCGTAGCGCAGCCCCGGAGCGATTAAATCCCATTCGGAAGGCTGCACACCGCTCTGTCGATACAGCGCATGACGCAGCGTATTAAACAGTATACGGTAATCTCCGACGGTGAGCGCGTCCGCATGTAAGGCAGAAGTATACGTTTTAACGGCAGTGGTAATAACGGAATCGGACGGATAGATTGATGCAAGGTGGGTGCAAAGCCCTTCGATATAAAATGAATCGCAGGAAAGAGAAACGACCGAATACGGTAAATCCGAAGGGACTGCAACGCATTCGGCTTCAAGTATCTCAAGGATTTTAATAATCTTGCGTATCTTTTGAGTAGAGGGGAGCCGGACAAGCTTAAAAAGCTCGATCATGTGTTAATATGCTTGTTTAAGCAGCTCAAACACATCATCGCTCCGCATCGGCTTAGGGATATAGTTCATAAAACTCAGCGAAACGGTATCTTCGGAAATAGCAACCAGCTGCTCAATAGATAAACCGATATCCTTCAAACGAGTGGGCAGATTAGCTTGAGCCAAACGGCGGCGGATTTCTTCGATAGCATCCTTTGCGACGTACAGCGGATCGACACCGCGCGTATCAACATTCAGCATCCGTCCGATTTTTAGGAGTTTGTCGAGATTCGATGTTTGCGCATTCGTAAGGATATACGGTAAAAGGATTGTTCCGACTACCGAGCTGGAAATATTATAGCGGCTTGCACAGGCGAGTGCGATGGCGCTCCCTAATCCCGGGCTGGAAAAAGAAATACCGATAGCAGTTAAACAGGCCGCTTCTGCAATAACCGTTTCGCGGGAAGCGCCGGTAGAACGTCCGTGCTGCGGATCAAGCGACAACAAAAAGCGGTCGATTGCTTTCCCTAAAATCGTTTCCGACAAAAAGTTTGTTTTTGAAGAGGTATAGCCTTCAAACGCAATGCCGACGCCTTGAAGAATAGTTGCCGTCGTTGCATTTGGTGCAAGATTTGAATAGCAAGCGGTATCGAATACGCAGAGCTTACAGAGATCCTTCCGCACTTTTAATAAATGAATTTTTCGTGAACGAGCGTCAACAATCGGACTGAACGGTGTAAAAGTGAACGGTTCGCGGCAAGTAGCGGGAACTTCAATGAACGGAAGCGGTTCCGCCGCGCAAGGCTTCCCTTCGATAAAATCATAGATGGAACCGCTTTCATTGTATAACGAGGCAACGGCACGACCAACTGCGACCGGTCCCATACCGCCTGAGGCAATAACGGCATCGACAAAGACTCCGCGGGCAAGACTTAATGCGTTTTCAATGATATCCGAGTCGGCGGAACGTTTTACGCCGTCAAATACAAGAACGGATATATCCCTTTCTTCCAATGCGTCAATAATTTTTTTTGCAATACCGGTTTCGTGCAGCAACGGATCAACAATAAATAAGAATTTTTTTCCAAATTGAACGGCTTCCGCGCCAATTTTTGCTATGGAGTAACTTCCGAGGATAATATTTGATGTAAGCTTAAAGGTAAAATTAGACATACTCGTATTCCGCCTTTATTTCAGGTTTTTTAGAAGAAAATATATGAGCGATTAAAACTGCGTTGAAACGACACAATACCATTTGATTGTGCCGCTGCACGCTTTTAGAGACCGTAATCGTCTAATATCTTGTCAGCAACGAGTTCCAAGAGAGCATTATTTATATATGAAGGATCCGCGAACTTTTTCTTTACCTCGGCAACCTTATCTTCACGAATATCAGGTGCATTTCTCACCGCTTCCAATGCGATATTTGCATCTGATAATACCCGCGCTTCATTTGAAACGGAAACGGCATCCGTTTTACCGAACGCTTCAGTCCTTGGCATCCGCTGAATAGGTTGTACAGGTTTTACAGGCTCAATTCCGTTTAGTCTATCAATTGTCATGTTTTTTCCGCCTTCCATAGCTTTTATCGGCATTTTTATCGAAAAAATTAAGCCTTTCCGGATACAAAAACCGAAAACTCGCCTTTTATCGATTGCCGCTCCTGTAATGTATGTAAAATATCCGATACCTCACCGGATAAAATTTCTTCATGCAGTTTGGTCAACTCACGGCCGACAACAACCAGCCTCTTGCTATCAATATCGGCAATATCTTGTAACAGCTTGATAATTCTGAACGGAGATTCGTAGAGTACGAAGCCCGTGTGCATATCAAAAAGTTCCTGCAGCCGCCGTTTTCTCCGCCCTTGTTTAGGGGATAAAAACCCTTCAAAAAGCACCGACGAGTCGCACGTTCCTGCAATGCTGACCATAACCGCAAATGCGGAAGCGCCCGGGATTGGGACGACAGGATACCCTGCCTCACGCACCAGCTTAACGAGAATGGCTCCGGGGTCGCTCAAGGCCGGAGTTCCTGCATCGCTCGCATACGCGACATTCTTGCCGTCAGCCAATAGGCCGATAATTTTCTGGGCGGCATCCGCTTCATTCTGCGAACGGCACGAAATAAGCGGCTTCCGTATCTCAAAATGAGTTAAAAGCCCCAACGTATGCCGTGTATCTTCGCAGGCAATATAGTCAGCCGTTTTGAAAATTTCCAATGCCCGTACTGTAATATCGCCTAAATTTCCAATCGGTGTTCCGACTACATATAACGATGCCACTATAAAAGTATACTGTGTTTTATAGGTTGCCGCAAGTCCATGAATCGTGTATCTTATTGGTATGGGTACGTTTCTTTCGCCGCTTTCATGGTTCATATTGGTATTTATCGGTATATTATTAATGGGTGTCGCTTATTTTTTATTTACTTTCAAAAGTAGAAAAACAGGAGATGCAGAATATTTACCGAAAGGAAAACCGGGCGCGCCCGGCGTCTGCCCTATTTGCTGTACCGTATTAAAGAAAGGGGAACAGCTAAAAACAAAGGTTTATCCATCGGAAGGAACCGACCGATTATGTTCAATCTATGGATGTCCTCACTGTTATCCGATGATAGAACCCGACGCAGATCGTTTTTGTCCCGTGTGTAAAGCCCCCGTTCCAACCGATTCATACCTCATTGCACGGCTATTTGACCGTAGTAAAACGGATAAGCACGTCCGTATCCTCGGATGTAAAGTATGTCGGCACGCATAAACCGACGATGCCGTATCCGCAATTTTAATCGCAAAAGTATATGCCCCCTTACGAAAAAACTCCATATCTGCCGCGGCGATGTCGTATCTTTTATCGGGAGCGGCGGAAAAACCACATCCATAATTACCACTGCAAATGAACTCGCAGCGCGGGGATTACACGTCGCGGTAACGACTACGACAAAGATGGGGATACGCGAAAAGGAGCGGCTTGATTCCGCCGTGTCCTTTTTCGGTATGGAGACGGGAGAAAAGCTGAGCGCACCGCCGTTAGAAGTAATCGATAGTCTCTGTGATAATTACGATGTAGTTCTAATTGAAGCGGACGGCAGTAAACGGCGGGCGGTCAAGGGGTGGAACGATACCGAACCCGTCATCCACCCCCGTACCACAAAGACGGTTGGGCTTATTTCGACGCGGACGCTCGGCAAGCCGGTGAATGAAACGTGGGTACACCGAACGGAACGATTTTTGAACATTACTTCCGCAAAGATGAATAGACCGCTGCGACTTACCCATATTATGCAAGCGGTTTTTCACCCAAACGGTCTTTTTTTGAAGGCGCGCGGTACTTGTTTTGTACTCTGTATTGCGCCGAGGAGCGAACATGAAGCAATCCGCACCGCTTATTATCGTGCGCGGGGCAGGAGATTTGGCCAGCGGGGTACTGGCAGCAATCCATACCTCAGGTTTTCGTGTCCTTGCACTGGAAACCGAAAACCCTTCCGCCATCCGCCGTACCGTTGCGTTTAGTGAGGCTGTTAGGCTTGGGCATTGCACAATAGAAGGAATCGAAGCGCGCCTGATTGCAAAAGAGCATGCCGCAGGGATTCTGTCTGCAAAGGACAGTGAAGCAGGTACTCGATCCGGTACGGAATCGATTGCGGTCGGAACCGGCGCTGCTGTCGGCTCCAAAGCAAACCGGTCAAGCTTTATCCCCATTGCGGTTGACCCTACGGGAGAGTTGATCAGTGTATTGCAGCCTGCCGCCGTTGTGGATGCCATCATCGCAAAGAAAAATTACGGAACGCGCCTCGATATGGCGCCGTTGGTCATTGCGCTGGGACCGGGCTTTACCGCCGAAAGGGACGCACACATCGTTATCGAAACTATGCGCGGGCATAATTTAGGACGGCTCATTTATCAAGGAACGGCGCTCCCCAATACCGGCGTTCCGGGGCTGGTCGGCGGAGAAAGCGCCTTGAGGGTTATCCATGCACCGGCGGCAGGCACGCTGCGTGTTATACATGATATCGGCGACTCGGTTACCCGCGGCGAAACTATTGCCCGCATCATACGCGCGGACGGCAGCGTTACTGATGTTGCCGCTTCGCTTAATGGGATAATCCGAGGCATGCTGCCCGACAGGTTTACCGTCCGCAGCGGACTCAAAATGGCGGATATAGACCCGCGCCTTACCGAATTGAACAACTGCTTTACCATTTCCGACAAGGCGCGCGCACTCGGCGGGGCAGTATTGACGGCGCTGCTTTCCCGCGGTATTGTGCCATAAGACGAATGTCTATACGACAATGACGGAGCTGTGGATTTGCCGGCATAAGGGATTATCCTCTGAACAAGAGCGCACACTGGCAAAGGGATTGCTGAAAACCATACTTGCTGAGCGGATTCCGCATTGTCCTGTGCAGCTTTTGTTTGAATACGGAAAATACGGAAAGCCGTACCTAAAAGATGGAGCGCTGTATTTCAGTTTATCATATACGCATGGAGTGTGCCTCATTGCGCTATCCGATAGTGAAATCGGCGCTGATATTGAGCGGTTGCGCGCTGCAAAACCGAATGTTGCAAGCCGCTGTTTTACCGATGCCGAAAACAGCTATCTTTACCAAAATATGGAGCTGTTTGATCAACGATTTTACGAGTTGTGGACACAAAAGGAAGCATATCTCAAATATACGGGGGAAGGCTTTTACCGCTCACCCAAAAGTGTAGATGTTTTATCTTGTCCTATTCGCCGCAGTCTCTATACGTTGACGGTGAACGATGTAGTCATCTCCTTGTGCGGAAAAAATATACAACCGGTTTCGGTTTATAAGGTCCCTTTACAAGGAAATTAAGAAGGTACTCTATGAAAGAAAATACTGTGATGCTTTGCGCTATCGGTGCGCTCTTGCTTATCATGTTGACGGCATGGATTATCAATCTTGTACGGGCGGCAAAAAACAAGCTGCCGATGCGCTGGTTGGAACGTGTTGTATATATATCCGGCATTATTTGTGTCGGATTAAATGCAATCCGCAGTTGGCGCCTCTACGAAAACAGCATCGGTATCTTTATCGTCGCTCATGCGATTGCGCTTTTCAGTATTCTGTCGGCATTTATCCGCTCGGAACGGCAGCGTAATGGAAAAGATAAATCCTAAAATTGCCGAACGTGTAAAAAAAAGACTACAAATAGTTTTGCAGTCTTTTTTTGAGCTATGATGGATTCGAACCATCGACCCACGCCTTAAAAGGGCGTTGCTCTACCTACTGAGCTAATAGCCCATATCTTGAAATAACAGGGCGAGTATATAGGATATTGATTGCTATGTCAATAGCCTTTTTTTAAAATGCCGAGAGCTATAAATACTAGACCTATTCGATAACTGTGTTTCGAATAGGTCGATGAACTCTTGCATCGCACAATTTAGAACATCGCATTTCAAGGTAACCTGTTCAGAAACGGAAGTTTCCGAACAGATTTACTTTTATTTCGGTATTCCTGTTACCGATTTTTATGTTAAAGACGGGGTGCCGAGAACTTGCCCCCCTGCCTTTTTCCCGCTATTTTACAACATGGCGTCCTGATGGGGATGCCGGACAACTTATTCCTGCTGAGGTAACAATTCTATCACCGAGAATGCTTATTTGACGTCCGCAATGAATACAGTGAACACCGTCATATACGGCAATATGCTTTTTTGTCGGGTTCTTGGTACAAACAATATCACCGGTCGCTGATACTAAGTTATGACCGACCGGTTTTATATCTTGCTCACAAAATCTACATTTCATAAAAATCTCCTGTAAAAAGCAATGCTTATTCTTTCTATCATTTTTTAGGAGAGAAATCAACATACCCCGACGCGCGAATCAACAACCCCGACTTAATTGTATCGGATAACCGATTGCAGCGGTATCCAGCCGGTAACCCCGACGGCGGTTTTAATGTAGTACCATTGCGGCGCCTTGCGCATGATGATAACACTTTCACCTGCCGAAAGCCGGTGCACGATACTACCGGTATGTTCCGGTATACGCCGCACCGCTATTTCGCCGGTGTCCTCAATACACACGCCCTGCGGCCGCACTATGAGCCGGAACAGTACGGCGGTGAGGCTTCCGCTGCACAATGCAAGGATGATACAGAGCAGCATAAACCGCTTTTTATTGCGGAAACCGCACACTGCCGCACCGATCAGCAGTAAGCCGGAGATTGCCGCCGTTAGAATACCGAGCAGGCGCGGATACAGCGGCAGCGGATGCGCAATCTCCAACGCAGCTTCCAACTTTCTGCGTTCACGGCGGATTGCGGGAGAAAAAAGTGCCGCAGCTTCCTGCTTACGGTAGTCGGCTATTTGCTTTGCCGCGGTGCTTTTTTCTTGCTCGGTCATAGTGCTGCCGCTGTACTGCGTTTCAGGCGGGAGCGCCTGAAACGCAGCGGCGGTGAAGCCGCCCGCGCCGCTTTTATCGGTAGCCTCCGTAATTGCCTGCCGGTCGATGCGGTAGGCAGCAGGAGTGCTGAATGCTTTTCCGCCCGCCGTAAAAAATATCTGCGCTTGAGGAAGGCTTTGAACGCCTATCCGCAAGGGTATCAAACTAAAGGCGGCAAGAACATAGCGCTCGTCATCGGTCTCGGAGCTGCCGGTATTAGACAGGGCAGTATTTGACAAAGCCGCCGAGTTTATTAAAACAGCCGCATCGAACGGCAGTTCTGTGAGTGTAAGCGGTTTCAGCGCGGCGCTTTCGGAAGGAGCGCATTCGATACGGACTATTTCAGCCGGTAACGGCAGCTCACTGTGCATATCCCGAAGCGCGGCGCCCCTTCGGCCATCTTGTGGTTGGGCTGATTCGGAGCCGATTCCTGCAGAACCGAAAACTCCTGATCGACCGGCTTCGGAACGGGGCGCTTCGAGGTGGGAGTATTCTGCTTGCTCAGAGGCGGTTTGTAAAGCATGCCGGTAACGCTCGGTATATCCTGCCGAATAAAAGGCTGCGGTTAAACACAGGATGTATTCGGTGCCTTGTTCAAGGGCTGCGCCGTCCGCAATCGGCAGACCGCTTGAAGAATACAGCGTCCACACAAACGGCGTATGCTCCGAAAGCCGCGGCCGGTGTACGGTTATATCCAGCGGTGTCAGCTCGACCGTTTGCCGTTTCCATTGCAGTTCCGGCTCGAATCGGAACCTGCCTGTTTTGTTAAAACGATACCGATAGCGTAGGTGTAGACCGTCCCGTTCGGGGATCGCGCTGCTCTGTATCAGCTCTGCCGTATCGTTCTCCCGCTCGAGGATAAATCGCGGCGTATTGCCATTATTCTTCTGCAAATACGGAGCTTCTCGTTTGATGATAACTTCAATTTCAAATTCACGATCAATTGATAATTCGGTACCGTCTATTTTGAGTTCAATAAAATGCTTAGCATAATCGCTTTGCTGCCCATAGAGGATTGCGGCTGCACAAAAGAAAAAAAAGAGTGTTGCCGTCTTCGCGACTAGCCTGCATACTAAAAGTCCTAATAATCGTTTATCGCCGGTTCCGATTCGCGCTGTGTTTTTTTCCATTCGGTTTGCTCTCTTTTGCGAATAATATCTAAGATAATCGAATCCGTCAGATCGGCCTCGGGATCTTCGGTAGCATTTTGCGGAGCTTGATGCTGCATCTCCCGCTGTGTGTCGCTCAACTTTTTGCTCAACTCGTAATTAATCTTAGCCGCCGTATCGCGGCCGGACAGTTCCAATGATTTTCGGAACAATGTCACCGCTTCCGCATAATCCTTTGCATGAAACGCAATAATGCCTTGTTGATAAAACCGATGCGCCCGTAAAATATCCGGAGCGGTTTCGAAACCATTTTGTAATTTTCCGGACGCAGCCTCATCTTCTCCCTGCATCAGATATGAAGAGGCAAGCGCAAAATCCGTGTACGGTTTTATGGTCTCATCGGATAATTCCGCCGCTAAACTTTCAGCCTCATAAAAATACAACACGGCATCGTTCCAATCGCTCCGCATCCATGCGAGTGTTCCTTTTACGTGTGCAATTTTGGTTTGCTGTTCTGCGCTGCATCCCAATAGGGCAAACATCGTCATCAATAAAAAAATAAAACTCACCGACAAAAATGATGATCTACATAACGATGATAATAATGTTGAACGTGATGATATGGGTGATATGACGGCAGCCGGACGTCTACATTTTTTTAGCACGGATACCTCCCGCACAAAGACCGAGACAAAAAAAGAGGAGCGCCATCGCCGTACACTCGAATGTCCGCCGTACCGGTTTTTGCACATATCGTATTTTCTCGCTTTCGGTATCGCCTTCCGTCAGCGATTGCAACACCTTCTGAGCCGAACCGAGGTCGCCAGCGGAAATATAAAAACTTCCGTTTAAGGCTTGCTCCGCATAGCGTTTAAGAATAGCTTCCTCCAACGCACTTTTTTGCACGACCGATTCGTGTTTTTCATTCAGGATGGAGAGTGTGCCGCCTGTTTCCGTTCCAAAGCCGATGATAATCAGTTGAACATTTTCCTGTCGATACCGCGGAAGAATACGCGGCACCGAACCGATTGTTTCACCGCCGTCGGTACATAGCACAACCGTTTTTCCGGTTAATCGATTTTCGGGGAATGCCTCCAATGCGACACGCAGCCCGTGTTCAAGATTACTGCCTGCCGAGGTTGCATTGAACGGCGACAGCGTTTCCGCTGCGGTCAGTACACTCTGATGATTAAAACTCAACGGTACGGCAAGCGTACCCAGTCCCTTTATCGTAACGAGTCCGCAGGCAGTTTCCGGCAAGCGTTCTATCAAAAAGGAAACATACCGCTTTGCAAATTCGAGCCGGTTCGGTGTGATGTCGGCGACGGTCATACTGCGCGAAATATCGACGGCAAAGATGACCGCATTTCCGTGTTTGACTACGGTGGTTTGTTTTGTGCCCCAGAGCGGTACTGCTGCAGCAATACTGAGAAACAGCCAGCCGATGCTCCAAAGCGCCATTCGGATTCGCAGTGTCCGTATAATGGCGTGAATCTCTCCCGCCGCAGCGTAGCTTTCTTTTAATTTTTTTATGCGATACAGCGTAACGGCGCAGGCAGGCAGAATAGCAATGATGAACAACAGGAAAAACGGTTTTTCAAATTCAATCATTATGACACCGCCTGCATTCCGATTCTGCGGAGCAGCCATGCTCCTACCGCGCAGCTCATTGCAATCAATAAAAACAGCCCGTCAAGGTACGCGTATTTACGCATTGTCATTGAAGGAGGCGTCGCCGGTATTTTTTGAATAAATCGATTAAAAATATCCGTTAATAATTCGGGTGACTGTGCCGAAAAATAGCGGCCGTTACCGTAACCGGCGATTTTTTGTAACTCCGCTTCATTAAACACGGTGTTGAGCGTACCGGAAATTTCTTTTTTTTGAATCGGATCAATATACTTAACCGGCGCATATCCCGACTTTCCCAACCCGATAATGTAGAATCCGATTTTTTTATGCTTGATGATATCCGCAGCAGCGCGGGGATGCACCTCTCCGGTGTTGTTATCTCCGTCGGTAAAGAGAATGATATGTGAGGGGATCGTGGAATACTGTGTCAGATGCAGCACGGCAGAGGCAAGCCCCATACCGATTGCCGTTCCGTCACCGAATTCACCGACTTGCAGTTGATCCAACCGAGTCAGAAACGTGTGCCGATCGATTGTCGGTGGAATGAGTACGGCGGCGGAACTTCCCAGCGCGGTAAGACCCAACGAATCACCTTCGTACTTTTCCGCAAAAGACTTGATAATCTGCTTCGCCGCCTCAAGCCGTGTCTGTGTTCCCATGTCCTGTGCCGCCATCGAGGGGCTGGTGTCGATGACAAACATCAGCGCCTGTCCCGAACCGGCATACATCGCTTCGGAAGTTTGCCGTACCGGTTCCGCAAGCGCTGCAACGGCGAACACAAAGGCTGCCGCAAGGGTGTACTGGGAGATACGGTGCACAAGATACACCCGCAGATTTTTTTCTGGAACAAATCCGTTCCAATTTCCGAGCGGCAGCGATATCGATACCGCTTGCAATCTCCCCGTCCGCCGGAGCAGTACAAAAGTCGGCAGTAACAGCAGGAGGAAAAAAGAAAGCGGTCGTTGAAAATTCAGCACACGGATGTCCTTATCACGGGGGTAATTTTACGGGTCTGTGTGCGTTTATGCAAGGGTACGCATTGCATCCATGACAAAGCTTCATAGATATGCAGATTATTCAAATCGCTGAAAATACTGATCTTGCTAAACTTGGTAACCTACGAGAATCCCCCCCATATCCGCCAAGAGCGCGAAAAGAGAATTGTTAAATAAAGCGAATTTATGAGCAATACTTACACTTTGAATTTCCCGATTTCATCAACCAATCGATTGATGCTTTCTTTCGTTCCGTAAATGACTTTACTCCGTAGATGGCATCGTTAATCTGCATAAAATTTGAAGCCATTTCTTCCATACGGCTTTGAAGGGTTTGCGTAACTTTATCTAAGTTTCGTACCTCATCCATAACCTTTTCACTCCCGCCGGAGATTTCGGCAGAGCCTTGCTGAACCGATTGCGTTACCGCATTTATATCCTGCATGGAAGTCAGCACTTCTTTACCGGCTTTTGACTGCTCCGTCATCGAAAATGCAACCATAGAGGCCGATTCCTGTACTGCATCAGTATGCCCCGAAATAACGGTAAATTTTTCTACCGCCAGTGAGGCTGCCTTTACCAGTTGATCTATCTCGGCGGTTATCATCTTTAGAGTTCCGCTGATGGTTTTTCCTTGTGCGCTCGATTCTTCTGCCAGTTTCCGTATCTCATCGGCGACAACAGCAAACCCCTTTCCTGTCTCTCCGGCGTGAGCAGCCTCAATCGCAGCATTCATTGCCAACAGATTTGTTTGCGAGGCGATATTTTCAATGACATTTGAAGCTTCAAGCAAACTGCCCGATTGTTCTGCAATCTTTTGCGAAATGGCATTTGTCTCCACAAGGGTATTTTTACCGTCGACTGTTGCCGACGAAAGTGACTGAAGCGCCGTATTTGCCTTTTGCACGCTCGCAGTAACTGCTTGGATATTTGCAACCATTTGCTCTACCGCAGAGGAAACATCGCTGACATCGGAAGATTGTCCCTCAATCGACGTATTTAATTCACGTATAGCTTCAATAATTTGTGCGATAGCACTGGATGTTTCCGAAACACTATGTGCTTGATTATCAGCTGTAGCATGGAGACTGTCTATTTCACTTGCAATCTGAGTAATAGCACCGTCCGCCTTTTGCATCTCCAGAAAAAGATTTTCACCGATGCTCGTCATATTATGCGCTTCATCTTTGACTTGTTTAAATAACTTCCGCATCGTACCCGTTGTATGATTCAAATAATTACCGATTTGACCTATTTCATCCTTATGGGTATCCGCTTGTACGGTCAGATTTCCTTGCGCAAGTGACCCTAACACGCCCCCAATATCGATAATCCGTTTTGAGGTACTCCGCGCATTCAGTGCAATCAGCAGCGACACCAAAAGCAGCATTATGATTATTGCAACCGTAGAATCCAGCACAATACTGAAAACAGACGGTAAAAAGTCTTTAATCGGCGCCGTCAACACAATCGTATAAGGGAAATCTCTAGAGGCCGCTCTTTTTGCATAAATCATTTTTCCGGTTTGATTTTCATGCCAAGAGCCAAGATGCGTAAATCCCGACACCGGCTGTGCTTCGGCAGGAATATAGTCTTGCAAATGTTTGCCGAATACATCATCGTTTGATGAGATAACGATATTTCCATCAACATCAACGAGATACAGTGTTGAATGCGCACTCGGTAATGCTTGCTTTAAGCTTGTAACAGATGTATCCAAACTCAGCCCGATACCGGCAACACCGATAATATCTTTTCGTACATCGAAAACTTGTGCATTAATCCATAAAGCGGTAATCCCTGTCTCTTTATTTTTATTGATAAAAAAGGTAACAGGATCTTTAAGCTGTAAGGTGGTATAAAACCATGCGTCCGAATCATTTCCGGGATCTAATTTTCCTACTTGTATTACTCTATTTGCATCAGACTGGTAGTTGATATTTGCCATGGCACCGGCAATAAAGACCGAAATGATATGTTCTTTTGAAGCAAGTTCCCGAAAATCCCGCATTACATCACTTTTAAGTTCCCCTTCCGGCTGCCCCTGTTCAACCCAACTGATAAGGCTATGGTTTTCCGACCAATTCTGCGCAGCGGAAAAACCTCTGGTAAAAGCAACTTCTAAATTGATTGCCGCTGAATCCAGCATCGCTTTACTATCTTGATAAAACCGCTGCTCAAATTTTTTACGAACCGACAACACCATAAAAGCAAGACTGAGTGAAGCCGTAACGAGCACAGTAATAATCATAAAAAGCGTAAGTTTAGAGCGTATGGACATAGTATCTCTCCTGACATTTTCCGGCGTTCCTGCCCGGACAGTATTCTTACTTTGAAACTTTTTTTCTAACGATTTGTATTATGACTATTAGAAATGTTCTACTTTTGAAATATGCAGCTCCATAACATTCATCCGCTATTCATCGAGCCGCTACCGATAGCATCAGTATATTTTCAGTGTATATCGATCTAATGTAAAAGTCAAGCAAACTTTTTGAAAATACTTACCGTATCGAAACAACCGAGCAGTCAAAAACCGCCTGCTTGACAGAAAAATATAAAATCGTTATCGTACAAGAAGATACTAAGGATATAATCCATTGGAGGTGATTCTGTAAGTGGCAAGTATCGTTATCGATGATTCCGAAAACCTTGAAAAAGCGATTAAGCGTTTTAAACGCCAAGTTGAAAAAGAGGGAATTATCCGCGAGTGGAAAAAGCGCGAATACTATGAAAAGCCGTCTACTATTTTAAATAGAAAGAAGAAAGCTCTTCAGCGCAAATTAATGAAAAAAAACCGCAAGTCATATGATTCAAAATCATACTAATTTTTAACAATCAACAGCAAAGCCGATTAGATAATTCCTATTTATATTATTTATATTTGAAGAATTAATAATCGGCTTTGTAACTCTTCTACCAATATTGTTTCAATCCATAAAATCATCTATACTATTCTTACTTATTCTCAAAGCGCGTAGAAGGAATCGATCATGAAATATTCAATAGAAAAGTTTGAAACCGGCTACCTTATGGTTAACACATGGGTATTCCCGTTGAGCGAAAAAAGCGTTGCCGTAATCGATCCGGGCGGATTGAGTCCCGAATTATCCCAGTATTTATCTAAACTTAACCCTACGCATCTTGAAATTATGCTGACGCACGGTCATTTTGACCATGTCGGCGGCTTGCCGGCCTTAGTAAGAAAATATCCTGATTACCGCTTGTGGATCCACGAAAAAGATGTCGCATACCTCGGAGCGGCCGGAACGGAAACCCATTTCAAAAGTTTTGGACCGCTCCATGTTCAAAAATTGATAGAGCCGCTGGAAAAAAATCCGCTTCCGGAACCGACAGATTTTTATAAAGAAGGAGACATCGTCAACGGCTTTACCGTGCTGCATACCCCCGGACATACGCAAGGCTCTGTTTGTCTGTGGAATAAAGAAGCCGGAATCCTTTTTAGCGGTGACACCCTTTTCTATGGCTCCCGCGGCAGAACCGATTTACTCGACGGCAATGAAATGCAAATATGCCGGTCGCTCAAGCGGCTTTTTACCGAGCTGCCGGGAAATACTCAAGTTTATCCGGGGCACGGCTCCAACACGACGATTGAATTTGAAAAAAAATACCAAGGAGCATACGTGTAAAGGCGCTCCCGCTTCTATATTCGACCATCAACAACTTTCAGAATCTGTGCCGCCTTCTCAGTCTTGAGAAATTTTCGCAATCCGGCAGACTTTCGAGCGCGTTGCTTTACGATTTTCATAATTGCTGCGAGGTCATTGATATAGCCTTGGTTGTTAAAGGCTGAAATTTGTTGCAGCATTTCGTATTTCTTTTCGGCAAGTTCGATGAGCATACTCTCCAGCTGTGCTTGCGTCGGCTGACGAAAAGCCTCGTAAATAAGTGCCGTGATCGCCCCATACCGCTTTGCCAAATAATAATCGCCCTCGAATCGGCTGTTACGGGTGTTATGCGCCGGAACCGTATTTTTTGCATTGGTTAATAAAATGATGATAAGATGTTCGACAGGATCGATAATGGTAAGCGTTCCCGTCCAGCCGGTATGCCCGAAGGTTCCGGCAGAGGCAAAGGGCGAAAAAGCCCACGTATATTCCTGCGCTCCCTGCCGCCGCCACCCGAACCCGATACTTGAAACAAGCGCCTGTTGCGCCGTAAAATATCCTGCAACGGACGGATCAAAAAACCGTTTGACACCGTATCCGCCCTTATTCAGCATTACTTGCGCAAGTACTGCAATACTTTCCGCATTTGCAAACAGCCCCGCATGCCCGCTAATCTCTTCCATTGCCGTATACGCTTCAGCGTCATGTACAGTTCCATGAATGAGTTCCGTGATTTGTGTACTATCAATAGCATCTTGAGTGCGCGGTTTTGCACGAATTTCCGTTGCAGCAATCTCATCGAGTGTAAAACCCTGCCGGAGCGGTGTAAAACAAATTCTATCCAAACCAAGCGGGCGGTAAAAATTGTCGGCAACATATTCCGCCAGCCCCACCCCCGTTACCTTTTCGATAATATAGGTAAGCAGCATATAGTTGATATCCGAATAGATCATTGTCGTCCGAGGTTGATACACAAACGGAGTTTCCATAATCAAGTCAAAGGTATGCTCACGATAGCTTTTTTTTGAAACATTTTTAAGTTTCTTAATTTTCTGCGAATACGCCCTTCCAGCGGGAAATCCCGATTGATGAGTAAGAAGATCAAAGATCGTAATATCGGCTTTGCCTTTTATTTTACTTTTCTTAGCATCAACAAATTGCGGGAAAAAATGGTGGACGGTATCGGTGAGCGCAAGGCGCCGTTCGGAAATCAGTTTTTGAACGGCGAAATTAACCGCATACATTTTTGTATTGCTTGCAAGGTCAAATAAAGTCTTTTCCGTTACAGGAATCACTTCGTCAAGCGGATTGCCTGCACTGTCAACCCTGCTGATGGCGCCGTAAGCGCTGTTCTTGATCATCATGCCGTCTTTAATAATGACAAGCTGAGCGCCGGGAAACCCCGTCTCCGTTTCTGCAATCAGGAGCTGATCGACTAGTTCGAGTGTTTCGGTTGAATACGGTGCATCTTTCTGTTGTTTTTTTGAAACCTCCTGCGAATTGGAAAGCGGCAAAATAACAGGGTAGGGTATCTTTACCTGTAATGAAGGTTGCGCCTGCTCTTGTGCCGTACCGCTTCCGGCAGGAGTAAGCGCCGCAATATAGAGCATATTTCTACCGTTCTGAATATACGGTGATGCATCAAAGCACATCGGTTTACCCGTGCAAAGAGATTTTGTCGGAATCTTTCGGTTATTAATGTACAAATCAAAAGAAGCAAGCCCCTGTGCCCAAAAATAAATACGAGCCTGTCCTTTATACGCAGTAAAGGCAAGATAGTTATTCGGTAAAATAGAAGCATCGTATTCCTTCATCGGAATCGGAAACGTCTGTTCCGCTTGCATTTGTGCATCGGCAGAAAATACTGCGTCAATCATTCCGGCAGTATCGGTAGGCAATAAGCTGTCGTGTTTATGGGCAGAGGTAGAAGCGCATCCCAAAAGGCTCAACAGAAAATACGAAATAACAACCGAGACAGCAAGCGGCCAAAGGAACAATCTAAGGGAAAATCGGGAAGGCTTCATATCCGGCATCCTTTAATCGGAGCCCCATATCTCCGGCAGCGTTCTCTTTAACAAGTACGGCAAAATAAACAGTACCGCTGGGACGCGTTTCTTCTTTTATAATGGGAGTAAAATGTTTTTTTTGCAAATCGGCGGCAAGCGCTTCCGCATATTTTTTTGTCTTATAAAATCCAAGCTGATAATAGGAAGGCTTAGCCTGTGTTTCGGAAACCGCTGCCGGTTTTGAGGATTGAGTAGAAGCTGCCTCTGCTTTTGATGCAGCACTCGATTGTCCTGAAGTTTTTGTCGCTTCTGATGACGCACTTGTTTTAGAAGCGGTACTTCCGGCGGCCGGTTTCTGAGCAAGTCCGCTTCTCGGCATTAAGTACCAAAAAGTTGACGGCTGTACGGTAACGATTCCATTCACCGCTGCCGCTTCCATACCGGAAGGGTACTCTTTCAGCAGCCGCTGCTTTGCGTCCTCATCACCGTTGACCCACCAGAGTGTAAACAGCAATGCAGGATGATATTCCGAAAAAGCTTTTTTCTTAGTATAGGCGGTAATGAGGGGTACAGCTCGATCAGCCCTGTCTTCGGCGAGCAGTCTCCACGTATCATACACGGCGGCTCTCCGGTAATATGGATCTTCATCGCTCACCGGTAACGCGGCAGCAATTTCACTTAATAGGCTGCGGGCAGAATCCAGACTGCCGCCGCAGAGCAACACACGAACCGCATCCAGTAAAAGCGCAGTCTTTTTATCGGTAGTATCGAACTCAGCCGCCCGCCGGTAACAGTCCGCCGCATTGGAATAATTCCCGTTATGCTGTTCATAATCTGCCAACAGCATCAACGCTTGAACTTTTGCCTGAGCATTCGGGAGTGTTGCTAGATTCTTTTCAAAAAATTGCCGAACAGCTGCATCTGTCTTTTGTGCAAAGGCTTTTTGTGCCAAAGTTTGCACGGCGGGCTGCAACGCCGGTTCTGAAGGTTCTGCAAAGACTCCGGTACCGGCATTTATAATCATCATTGCTCCGGCGATAATGACAAAAAAAAGATATGGTTTCCCGAATCCCAAAAGGCGGCTACACATCCTGCTTTGCCGCCCCGCTCTCTTCGGAATGTTTCTTTTTCCCGAACCAACGGCGTTTTTCAGGTTTTAATTCAACTTTTTCAACATCATGATATAAAGCCGCTTGCTTTTCAGCTTTCTTCATTTTATGACGGCTGCTGATAAGAAAGGGCAAGACCGCAATATTTCCAAGCAAAAATGCAAACAGCATACTTAAAAAAATCGGCACATCTTTAAATACGTAAAAAATGACGGAAATATCGCAACGGTTTGATAGGTTAAACCCCATAAACAGCGCAATCATCAGCATCACAATAATAAAATACACTAACTTTCCCGGCATTATATCCTCCCCTGGAAATCCTTATACGACAGGGACAGCCCTAAACGTTTTCCCTTTTACGGATTGTAATTGAACTTTCATAAAATGTCCAATATGTTTCGGATCACACTTTTCCGCAAGCACAGCCATCTCCCCCTGCTCGGTATGTCCGAACAATTCATCGGGATTATTTCTCGACTGCGATTCAACCAACATCATAACGGTTGAACCAACCCGTTGCTGCATTTTAAGATCGGTAATATGTTGCTGTAAATCGATAACCTGTTGCAGCCGGTTAATCCGCTCGACATCGGGAATCCGGTCAGGGAAATCGTACGCTTTTGTCCCTTCACGCGGGTTATAATGATACATAAAAGCCGAATCAAATTGCACCGTCCTCATCAAGTCGAGCGTTTTTTCAAACTCTGCCTGTGTTTCTCCCGGAAACCCGATTAAAATATCGGTTGTCAGTACAATATCCGGTATCCGTTTACGAAGCTTTTCAACAATACTGAGGTATTGCTCAACAGTATACCGCCGATTCATTCGCGCAAGAATTTCGTTGGAGCCGTTTTGTACCGGCAAATGCAGCGATTTACATATCCGCGGATCCTCCGCCATCACCTCAATCAGTTCATCCGATAAATCTTTCGGGTGGCTTGAGATAAAGCGTATCCATTTAATAACGTCCTGTTCGGCACACGTCGCTGAAACCGCACGAAGCAAAGACGGAAAACTCACCGCTGCTCCCGTGGCAGGGTCAACTCCGTGATACGAATTGACATTCTGCCCCAACAGCGTAATTTCCCGGACATTCTTTCCGCTTAAAAACCGAATCTCATCCAAAATGCTTTCAACCGGACGGGAAATTTCCCTCCCACGGATATACGGCACAATGCAGTACGTACAAAAATTATTACAGCCGTTCATAATCGGGACAAAGCTTTGAAAAGCCCCTTCGGTATACGAACATTTGGAAAAATGATAGCGCTGTTCATTGCTGGACTGCGGGTTAAGCGCCGTCAGCTCAGCGATACCTTCCTTTGTGCCTGCCCAAAGCGTTTCCCTTTCAACCGCATCGAAGATTGCCGTAAATTGATCCCGTTCAAACATCCCGACGACATAATCAAGCAGCGGGAATTTTTCCTTTATCTGATCATGCAGCCGCTGTGCCATACAGCCCATTAAGACAATCGTAAAATTCCGCTTCTTTTTCATCGCGGAAAAAAGACCGAGCCGCCCGAATACGCGGGTTTCGGCGGTTATCCGCACCGAACAGGTATTCACAATCAGCAAATTGCAGTACTGTATATCTTCGGCAGCTTCCCAGCCGCGTTCCCGCAAGAGCTGTTCCAATGCCGCAGACTCGGCAAAGTTCATTTGACATCCGTACGTTTCAATAAAGTATTTCAAAATATGTATTCCTAAAATTATCTATAAAATAAATAAGGCAGCTCTCAACACTGAGTTTTTTAGCGATGCCTAATATAAAAAGTTTTCCACCTTACCGACGATTTAAAAAGCGATGCAATTTTAATGCAAGATTATCATATTTCCAACGGAGGACGCTCCCTTTTTCAAGGGTTTTGTTTGCAATAAGCGGAAATTCGGCAAGTACCAGCGGTTTCCCCTCATCTTCCGTAAAGAATTGCACCTTTCCGATTTTTTCTCCTGCGGCAATGGGAGCGGCAAGCGCACCGGGCACGAGTATACGCGAATGAATTTCAGCGGTATTCAGTACGGTTTCACCTGACTTCGCATCGGAAAGAGGAACGGTAAAAGCTCCACCATTTCCGCTCGGATCGTCCAACAGTGGCAGCAGCGCCGCTCTATTCGCCTGTTCTTTTGCCCCGACAACGGGAATAGCCGGAATATCCAATGGAAAGTTCTGTGCATATCTTGTGGAAAAGTGAGAAAACGCCCATTCCATCAATATTGTGCCGTTCTCTTCCCGTAGAGCCTTTCCCTCCGCCATACTTTTACCGGCGCCGCCTAAAATAACTGCAATGAATCGGATACCGTTCCGCTGTGCGGTAAGCGCAATATTAAAACCGGACTCATAAATGAACCCCGTCTTAATGCCATCGCAGCCGTCCAGTTTAGCCAACAGCGTATTCGTCGCCGGCTGGCGGATAATTGTTTGCGGTTTCAGCATATTATGCGACTGCGGATAGCTGAATTCCCGCAGCGAGTGAAACTGCGCAAGGTGGTCGGGGTATTTCCGCACATACACTGCACAAAAACGGGCAAAATCGCGGGCGGTTGTGCGGTTATATTCGCTCAAACCGTTTGCATCCTCAAAGTGCGTATTTTGCAAGCCGAGCGCCACGACAGCTTCATTCATCTGCCGAACAAAGGTCTCCACGGAACCTGCCGTATGAATTGCAAGTGCCACCGCAGCGTCATTACCGGAAACGACCGCCATACCCCTCATCAACTCTTCAACGGTTACTCGCTGATTTTTTTCTAAAAACATCAGCGATGACCCCGGCGGAATATTTACCGCCCACGATTCTGCAGGCGGCGTGATAGTGTCGGTCAGGCTGATCTCTCCCCGCTCAACAGCCTGCATCACCGTGTACATCGCAACCAATTTTGTTAATGAGGCAGGAGGAATACTTTGATCGGGATTTTTTTCGAATAACAGCGCTCCGCTTGAGGCGTCCATCACAGCAGCGGAACGAGCGCTTATTGCAGCCGGCTGCGGGATACCCTGCGTACAAGGCGCAAGGTGTAATAAAGGAGGAGTGTGAAAATATCTGCGAGCTTCGTTTCCGAGGGAATCGCGAGCAGCGGTTATATCTGCGCCGAAAGCCGCGTCCTGTCGCGCTTGTTCCTCCGGCAGGATAGTCAGTAATTGCGTGCTGCGAACATACAACGCAATGCCCGAAGCGACAATCCAACCGGCCGCTACGGCAACGGCTATAAGGATATAAAAACCGATTCTATGGGATTTTGTATTAGTCATGTACAATTATTATTGAAGTTGCAATCTTTCAACAGCGTAACGCTAATTTAATAAACCGGCGGGGTTAAGCGTTGCTCCGTTTCGATAAACGGTAAAATGAAGGTGCGGCCCCGTACTCATTCCGGTATTCCCAACCGTACCAATCTTTGAAGACACGGAAACAAAACTGCCTTTCGAAGTAAGAATTGTATTAAGGTGTCCGTATAAAGTTTGATATCCTGAATGATGGCGGATCATCACATAATTTCCATATACCGTGCTGTATCCGGTTGCAATAACTTGTCCGTTCAATGCCGCATAAACGGAAGTACCCTTGGGAGCGGCCATATCCATACCGTTATGGAAACTCCGTTGACCGTTCAGGAACGGATTATCACGCCAGCCGTAACGGGAAGTGATATAATAACTGCTATGCAGCGGTCTTCGGAAAAGGTCTCCGTTGATTTCCTGCAAGGTAGCCCAATCGAGTTTTGCATCAGGTAAAAAGATAACAGAGGCCGTTTCTATCGTATTATCGGTGAGTGTATTTACCGTTGCGAGTTTTTCCAAGGAAATTTTATATTTGTCGGCAATAGCTTCGGGCGTATCGCCTTTTTTTACCGTATAGGAAATACCATCTATCGACGGAATCTTTAATATCTGTCCGATTTGCAATGTCCGCGTATTTTTGAGTTTATTAAGGCTGATAATTGCATCTTGACTTACCCCGTATTCGGCAGCGATGGTACCGACTATATCACCTTGTTTAACCGAATATGCCCGATAATACAAGGACTGAGGAGCGGAAGACGCCTCATGCTCTTCCGGTAGTTCAGCAGGTAGAGAGGTGCCGCCGCCCACACCATGGTCGAAAGCGTCATTTTTGCCGCTATCGGACGACCATAAAACGAGGAATACTGAAGCGAAACATATAATACCAAAAATAAAAACACGTGTTACTTTCATTGTAATAATGGGAACATCTAAAAACTTTCGTTTTTAGATGTTTTCCTTAGATTTAATTTGCGATGTTTTTGTTTAAATTATTACAATATAAAGACTTAAACAAAAACTCGTCGGTCATCTCTAAAAATCTAACCGAGTTTTTAGAGATGACCTAATCACTTAGATTTATTTTATCATTATAGCACGCATTGGGAAAAAATCAAGGGAACTTTTGCTTTTGTATGGGATATGAAGAGAGATGGTATCCCCGTATTAAGAAGCAAGCAATCTAAATTCATTTTTATACAGATGAAAGAACGTGTCAACAAGAACAGGTTTAAAGTTCAAAACATTGCGGTTAATGAGAGGGGCAGCCTGTTGTAAAAGCTGCACAGCAGTTTCAGACAACCGTGAATATATTACCTACACTGGTATGTTAGACGGAGCAAAGGTGAGTGTTACTTCGACAGGGATCGGTGGTCCATCCGCATCGATTGCAATAGAAGAACTGGTGCGATGCGGCTCCGATACCTTTATCCGTGTGGGTACCTGCGGCGGCATGGATACCGCAGTAAAAGGAGGCGATCTTGTTATCGCGACAGGGGCAATTCGTGCAGAAGGAACCAGCAGAGAATATGCGCCTATTGAATTTCCGGCGATTGCAGATTTGGATATTATCAATGCGCTTGTACGGTCTGCAAAACATCTAAAACAGCCGTATCATACGGGGATTGTACACTGCAAAGATTCTTTTTACGGGCAGCGCGTACCATATAAAGCCTCATTGATAATCGCCTCAAGTTTCAGCAATGCTCAATTTGACTGCAAGTAATAACCGGCTGCGTTGCCTTATGCGAACACACAGTGCGCACCATTAAGCAATACTCACAAACTGCGTCGGGGTATTAAACCCGCACAAATAGAGAAATATTGATAGCGTTCAGTAATTATGATATAAACAAAGTCGTTGTACCGCATTGGACTATTTAAATGAGAACGTATAACACCAAATTAAAAAAGCAATGAATATGCCGGAAAAGGAGAATAGAAACACGGTATGAGCAGTATAATTTCAAAAATCGTAGCGGATTCCAATTATAAAATTGAGCAGTTTAATCAAACAGAGATAGATAGTGTAGAAAACTTAATCACTACTAAAACGGATAAAAAAGGAAATGATGTCTATTATGTAAAATGCCAGATAAGAGATAAAGATATTAAGCTTACTGATGAGGAACTTGTCCGTCAGCTTTATATCAATAAACTTATCAATGAATACAACTATCCAAAAGAAAAAATGGAACTCGAATACAGTGTTTCTTTTGGGAGGGAGAAGAAAAGAGCGGATATCGTTATCTTTGATAAACTTGCAACAACAAGCCCTTACATTATTGTTGAACTTAAAAAACCAAAGCTGAAGGACGGAAAGGAACAGTTAAAGAGCTACTGCAATGCAACAGGAGCTCCTATTGGCGTATGGACAAACGGCGGACAGATTTCTTTTTATCACAGGAAAGATCCTAATTTTTTTGAAGATTTACCGAATATCCCGACCTTTAATGAGAAACTGTCAGATATTTTAAGTGAGCGTTGGACGATAGATGACCTTATCTCAAAAGATAAGTTGCTTACAGAAAAGAAGAGCCTAAAAGACCTTATTTTGGAAATGGAAGACGAGGTGCTTGCTAACGCAGGTGTCGATGTATTT
Organism: Treponema sp. OMZ 805; assembly: GCF_050937395.1. Taxonomy (NCBI): domain Bacteria; kingdom Pseudomonadati; phylum Spirochaetota; class Spirochaetia; order Treponematales; family Treponemataceae; genus Treponema; species Treponema sp. OMZ 805. The sequence continues at coordinate 175,935 of NZ_JACCLP010000004.1, forward strand.
GAAGAAGTTTTCAAACTGATTTTTACAAAGCTTTATGATGAAATGGAAAGCGGAAGAAATCAGGTACGCCATCTTGAATTTAGAAATTACGGAGATACGGAAACGGAACTGAAAGACAAGATACAAAAGCTGTTTGACAAGGCAAAGAATAAGTGGGACGGTGTATTTTCACAAGACGCTAAAATTTTACTTAGTCCCTCTCATTTGTCCGTATGTGTATCTTCTCTTCAAGATGTAAAGCTTTTTAATTCCAATCTCGATGTTGTCGACGACGCTTTTGAATATTTGATGAGCAAATCTTCTAAGGGAGAAAAAGGGCAATACTTTACTCCAAGATATGTAATAGATATGTGCGTTAAAATGCTCAATCCAAAGGCAGATGAAACAATGATAGATCCTGCGAGCGGCTCCTGTGGATTTCCTGTTCACACAATATTTTATGTGTGGAAACAAATACTAAAAGAAAAGGGAATAGAGCAAAGTCATTTGTTCACCAGTCAAGAAAAGCCTGCTGAATGTACCGATTATGTTAATGATAACGTGTTTGCAATTGACTTTGATGAAAAAGCTGTGCGGGTAGCAAGAACACTTAATTTAATTGCAGGAGACGGACAGACAAATGTGCTCCATCTTAATACCCTTGATTATGAGCGCTGGGAGGATACGACTAAGACTGAAGATTGGACAGATACGTATAATGAGGGATGGAAAAAGTTTAAAAAACTAAGAACAACTAAAAACAGCAACTATTCTTTTGAGTTTGATATTCTAATGGCTAATCCGCCTTTTGCGGGTGATATTAAAGAGTCAAGAATTATCGCTAAATACGAACTCGGTAAAAATGCAAATGGAAAATATCAATCAAAAGTCGGCAGGGATATTCTTTTCATAGAAAGAAACCTTAATTTCTTAAAACCGGGTGGAAGAATGGCAATTGTGCTTCCGCAAGGCAGATTTAACAATTCATCTGATAAATACATTAGAGATTTTATAACGGAGCGTTGCAGAATACTTGCTGTTGTCGGCTTACACGGAAATGTTTTTAAACCTCATACGGGAACGAAAACATCGGTTCTCTTCGTTCAAAAATGGGACGATAAACTTTGCCCTAAAAAAGAAGATTACCCGATCTTTTTTGCTACCATGCAGGAACCAAGCAAGGATAACTCAGGCGATAAAATCTTTGTCAAAGATAAAGACGGATTGCCAATCCTTGATACGCACGGACACTTAATCGTCAAGCACGATTTATATAACCACGATGGAATGACTGAAGACGGCATAGCCGAAGCCTTTGCAGAATTTGCAAAAAAAGAGCATTTAAGTTTTTTTTAAATAGCCCGTTTGATAAGGAAAAATACGAAAGATTATTAAACGGGCTTGAAGTACGAGAAATCTCACTAAATGAAGTTGAAAAAAATAAAGATTGCAGAGTAGATAGTCAATTTTGGACTACAAAAATTTATTATAATCAGCACTTGGACTACAAAAAAATTGGTGATATATTAACAAAATCTCAATATGGAATTTCAATTGCAATGAATGAAGAAGGAATTGGATATCCTATTTATAGAATGAATGAGATTCATAATTTACTTTGTGATTTAGAAGTGGATAAATATGCTGATGTAGCTCTTAAAGAGGCTAAAAAGTTTATATTGAAAGACGGTGATGTTTTATTTAATAGAACAAATTCTTTTGAATGGGTTGGAAGAACTGGAATTTATTATAAAAATGAATTAGATGATAGAGATTATGTTTTTGCTTCTTATCTGGTTAGATTTAATACAAATGATAATATAATTTTACCAGAGTATTTAAATATTTTTTTAAATTGCAAATATGGAGTATTGGATATAAAACGAAGAGCAAGACAATCAATAAACCAAACTAATGTAAACCCTGAAGAAGTAAAAGAAATGCAAATTCCAATATTGAGTATGAAATTGCAGAATAGGCTCAAAGAATTTTTAATTAGTGCGAGTAACAAAGAAAAGAAATCCAAAGGCTTGTACTATTCAGCCGAAAATCTTCTCATTTCCGAACTGGGACTTGAAAATTTTAATCCGTCGAATAAAAAAGTATCTATCAAAACTTTGAAAGAAAGCTTTTTAAGAACAGGAAGATTGGATAGCGAGTATTACCAGCCTAAGTATGATGAAATATTAAATAAAATTACTAAATATGGTTGTTCTGAATTTACAAATTTTGTAGATAGCTATACAACAGGTTATCCATATTCAAGTGATAGTTATGTAGAAAAAGATGGAATAGCGCTTATAAAAATATCAAATATAAACAATTTTAAACTTGATATTTCAAGTGCAAGTTTAATACCAAAAAACGATATTGGTTTGAGCGCGGAAAATGTAGTACAAAAAAATGATATTTTAGTTTCTATGTCAGGAACGATTGGAAATAGTTGTATAGTACAAGATGACATAAAAGCTGTTGTTAATCAACGGATTATGAAAATAAAATCAAAAAATATCAATCCTGTTGTATTTTCTCTTATTATCAATAGTATGATAGGTAAAAATCAATTGGAGAGAATACAAACAGGAGGAGTACAAGCAAATATTTCTCCGAAGGATATACTAAAAATACAAATACCTTGTATTAAAACGAGCGTCCAAGACGAAATAGCCGGATATATCAAGCAGAGTATGGAGTATTCAAAAAAGGCAAAAGAATTGCTTGAAATTTCTACAAAAAGTGTTGAAATAGCTATTGACAAAGATGAACAAACGGCACACAATTTCTTAGAACAGAACAGAACAGAACAGAACAGAACAGAACAGAACAGAACAGAACAGAACAGAACAGAACAGAACAGAACAGAACAGAACAGAACAGAACGCTAATTGTCTACTATAATGAGCAAGCGAACTATTATATTAATCTTGCAATCTTCAGACTTTATGAAGAAATCGGCTTGTTTGATAATCAAAAATCTGTAAATTATACTGTCAAAAATCTTAAAGATACATTCGCCGTTACAGGGAGATTGGATAGTGAATACTATCAAGAAAAATATGACAGGTTGTTTGAAAAACTGTCGGATAACAACTGTGATAAGTTATCTAATCTTGTTACAATCAAAAAGTCGATTGAGCCGGGAAGCGAAAGCTATCAGACAAAAGGAACACCATTTATAAGAGTACAGGATTTAACGAAATTCGGTTTAACTGATACGAATATTTATCTGTCGGAAAACGAATTTAAAGATTGCATCAAACCAAAAAAAGATACGATACTTTTATCCAAAGACGGGACTGTCGGCATAGCCTACAAGATGAATAAAAGCGAAGATATTATTACATCATCTGCCATACTACACCTTGATGTTAAAGATAAGAGAGTGCTACCTGATTATCTGGCATTGGTGCTAAATTCCGTAGCGGTAAAAATGCAAGCGGAAAAGGACGCAGGCGGTTCAATTATTAATCATTGGAAAAAGAGCGAAATAGAAAATATAATAATTCCGATTATCGCAAAAGAAAAACAGGAGCAAATAAGCAAGCTGCTAATTGAAAGCGAGACTTTACGGAATGAAAGCAAGTCTGTTTTAGAAAAGGCTGTTAAGTCGGTAGAAGCGGCGATTGGATAAAGAAGCGTATTCTGCTATTACCGCTGACGCTGGACATGATGCAGGTGTAAAATTCCACGAATTGACTGCAACCGATACCCGGTTACAGTACCGCAATTCTGCTATTCAAACAGTAGAGCCGATTGCAAGGCGCTTTCTCCACGCCGATTTTTTAATTTGCTCATGATAGAAATAATTGACAACAACAGGCGGCGCATCAAAGGGACGGTTCATACTATCATCATTTGTTACATAGTCATGTCCGATGTCCGCGGTAAAGGCTTGTAGTTTCGCATCAAGCAGTTCCCAATAACTGCGGTCTCCGTCAACATATATACTTTGATAGAGCGGCAGCAAATGAGGGTAGTTCGTTCCTATGTAGTCCATGATCACCGGTTTATAGCTGCCGCGTAAATTGAGATTTTCAAGCCAGATTAAATGACACTGATTCGATATTTGAGAATGATTGCATAATGTCTGCGGTAACTTTTTTGAATGGTGCGGTAAGATAGTGCGGCCTGCTTTGGTCAGGGGTTATCTTTAGCACCGAACATACCCGTAAGTGAAGCAGCTTCGATTGCGTGCCCTTTAATCGCGGCCTTAAGCTCTTTTACGCTGCTGCCCGCCGGAAGAGTCAGATTCATATCGAGCGCATAGAGGTAAAAAATATAGCGGTGCGTCCCGAACGGCGGTTGAGGTCCGTTGTAGCCGCTCGTACCCCAGCTTGTTTCGCCTTCGACGGCATCCGATGGTACATTACCTTCTCCGATCGACGTTGTTTGCGGCGGAATGTTCCACAGCGTCCAATGATAAAATCCGCCGGGAAGCGGCGCATCCGGATCGTGCACGATAATCGCAAGGCTCTTTGTACCCTCCGGTACACCGTCGATTTCGAGCGGAGGAATGTGATTCGCTCCGAGTTTTGCAAATTCTCGGGACATTTTTTCGCCGTCGGCAAAAGCCGTGCTTGTCAACTTCATAGAACCTCCTTCAGTAAGCGGCTTGATTTCGTCTTTACTTGAGCAGCTTCCACAGGAAATAACAATCAGCGCCGCCATAAACGGCAGCATTTTTGTATAGATATGTTTCATACCGATATTTTATAACAAAGCCATTTTAAGTCAATATGCCTGATGGTTGCTTCGGGGACACACATCAGGCTGTTTTAATAGTCTTACACATTGATCAGTGTTAGGCAAAAACTAGGGAGTTTAGTTCCGAAAAAGTTAGGAAAGTATCCCGCCAACGCTTTCTTATATTCTTTATTTCTCCTTCTGCAAGGCACGGATACTCTTTCTATATGAAACAAGGTAATCGATAAACGAGCAAACCGACAATAAGGCAGCGACCCAGTAAATACCTTTGTTGATAATAATCATCGTATCGGTAACGGATTTTTCCGCAAGCGAAAATACAATCAGCAGTTCAATAAGCAGCGTAAAACCTTCGGCAAGAATATAGCATACCGTTTTAGTCTTGCCACCTTTTTTCGCACCGATGGTAATACCATTCCCTCGTGCAAGCATCCGTAAAAATAAAATATTTAACTCACGGTATAAAATAATGATAAAAACAGGCAGCGGCACATAACCGGACAGCATAAATGCCAACAGTACGGTCAGATTTGCAAACACATCCGCAAAAGGGTCGAACAGCTTTCCGAAATCGCTCACCTGCTTCAACTTACGGGCATAATAGCCGTCTAAAAAATCAGTAAATTCCATATAAATAAACAGCGGTATAAGAATAAGCAGAACCGTTTGTTGCGATATACCTATATAATTGGGAAGATAATAAATGCAGACAAAAAGAGGAGCCGCAACCATTCTTGTCGCGGTAAAAAAATTTGCGATATTCATAGTTTGAGTATCTCTTATCGGTACGAGTTTGTCAAACCCTAGGACAAATACATCAGCCCATTTTTTAACAGCCCCGCAGAATTATAGAGGCCGTTCAACCAGAGTTTCGCCGCTGTGCGGCTCAAATGGTCTCACAACCTCTATAATTCTGCGATTTTTATCTACTCTGCCTGATGTATTTGCCTATCCTACTGAAAAACCGTGCGGAATTTTATTTAAAATTTCGCACAGAACGAAGGCTACCGTTTAAAATATTTCCGGAACGCCGGTGTGTAAACCATCCGCACAAATAAAAAAGCCGACTAAAATCCGATGAAGACTTTAGACGGCTTTTTCAGAAATTACGGTCGGGCATCCGGGGATGTCTCAAAAGTTGGTTGCTTTTTCGACAGTCTCGTGTCTCCGATTTGTGATGTTAAATCGCTTATTCTGCAGGTTTTTCCGCTTCGGGCGGGAGGATGCCCAATAACTCAACTTCAAAAATCAATGTTGAGTTAGGAGGAATAACCTGTGAAACGCCGCGTTCTCCATAAGCAATCTTAGAGGGGATATAAAGCTTGTATTTTGAACCGACTTTCATCAGCTGCAAGCCTTCCGTCCAGCCGGGAATAACGGCATTTAACGGAAATTCAACGGGATTTCCTCGGTCGTAAGAGCTGTCAAAGACGGTGCCGTCAAGTAACGTCCCTTTGTAATGCACTTTTACCGTATCGGTAACGAGCGGAACAGAACCGGTTCCTTCGGTTATAACTTCATATTGCAAACCGCTTTCGGTTGTCTTTACACCATCTTTTTTTCCATTTTTTTCAAGAAATTCTGTTTCTTTTGCCAAATTTTCTGCAGCTTCTTTCTTATAAGCAGCTTCGCTTGCCCGCTGTAATACCTTCTGTGCAGCAGTAATATCTATATCTTTGTTTTTTTCGACATCCTTTAAACCTTTTACCAATTCACCGTAATCGACATCCAGTTTAAAGTCTTTAAGCGATGTTCCCATCATAACGCCGAACGCATAGCCGACCTCTTTTTTCGTCGGAGGGGGAAGTTCTTTTTCTTCCTCTGTTTTTGTTGTCTCGGTGTTAGCGCCTTCCGCCGGAGCAGCAGTTTCGGCGGCCGGTTGTTTTTTACAGCTTACCGTAAAAGAAAACACAAGAAGTGCCGCAGCAATAATCGATAGAATCTTTTTGTTCATTTTTCACATCCATAAATAATAAAATTAGATTTTATGACGATACTAACAATGACTAAAAAAGTCAATGTTTTATGATAGAAATGGAGAAAAAATGCGGATACTTATTGTTTGTATTATATATGCTGTTCTCGTTACGATTCTCGGCTCAATTACCGTAAAAAACTTTTTTACTATGAAAACGAAAAAAGACCCGCTGCATCGGCAATATTTTTTTGCCGCACTTATCTTCTTATTTTTCCTTATTATATCTTTTATTGCAATTCTTCTAAAGCTAAAGCAAGATATATTTATCGGCGATGGCGCAGGCTCAGATATCTTTATAGGATATTCCGATAAAACCGGCTATGGTCTTATAGGTTTTATCATCTTAATTATCCTTGGAATAGCAGCAATCGTCCTATTTGACCGATTCTTCCTGAAACGGAGATCAAAAACCGAACAAGAATACCGCACACGCCGAAAATTAGCCGTCGCTGTTGTTATAATTATAATAGGAATAATTGCAGCGCTTAGATTGATTTGGTAACAAGTTGGAAAACCAATCCCCGGATGAATGGAAACCATATTTTAATAAAACAAGCACTGCCGGATTGTCCGGATATAATCTTTCATAGCAATGCACTTTCTATACATTTTTTCAAACACTTGTTAGAATACGCCGTATGCGTTTATTCTTTTCATATTTTAAACCTCATTGGAAACTCTTTACTGCCGATCTGTGCTGTGCAGCTTTTATTGCAGCGGTAGATATTATCTTCCCCATGGCAAGCAGATACAGCATCCAACATTTTTTACCCAAGGCTGACTATGCAGCCTTTTATGCATTTATTGTAATAATGATAGGATTATATCTTATCCGCAGTGCTGCTCAGTATTTTGTAACGTATTTCGGGCATCTTTTCGGCGTTAAAGTTGAAGCGGATATGCGGCGGAATCTTTTTCGCCATATAGAAAAACAGTCGTTTCATTTTTTTGATACCAATAGAACCGGACAGCTGATGTCCCGCATTACAACAGATTTGTTCGAAATTACCGAGTTATCGCATCACGGACCGGAAGACCTCTTTATTTCAGTATTAACGCTGACCGGCTCGCTGGCACTTATGGCTTCTATCAGATGGGAACTCGCACTGCTTTTGACGCTCTTTATACCCATCGCATTTTTTCATACTGTCCGCTGCCGTGTACATATTATGAAAGCGTCCCGCCGTGTAAAGGAAGAAACTGCTGCAATAAATACCGCTATTGAATCCGCTCTTTCGGGAATACGGGTAACACAAATATTTACAAATGAAAGCTATGAACAAGATCGTTTTGAAAAAAACAATCAGGCATTTTATACGGCAAAAAAACGTTTTTATTGGAATATGGCATTTTTCTTTAGCCGTTTAGAGTTTCTTATTTCAATGTTACATTTAGTGATTATTGCCGCGGGCGGTTTTTTTATTATGCAGAAGACGATGACGCTTACCGACCTTATTACTGCAACACTTTTTGCCGGTGCATTTTTACAGCCTATCCGCCGCCTTACTGCTTTTATTGAACTATACGCAAACGGTATGGCAGGTTTTAAACGCTTTAAAGAACTCATGGAAACAGATGATAGTATTAGCGATCATGATAATGCGGTAGAAATTACTTTAGCTCATGGAAACATCTGCTATCATAATGTTTCGTTTTCGTATCAAGATGGGGTTACGGTATTAAAAAATATCAACATGGATATACAGGCAGGGCAAACCATTGCTTTTGTAGGACCGTCCGGCGGAGGAAAAACCAGTTTATGTAATTTACTGCCCCGTTTTTATGAACCGTCCGCAGGAACCATTACCCTCGATGGGCGGAATATACAGGATATTACCGTGCACAGTTTACGGCGGCAAATCGGTATTGTTCAACAGGATGTTTTCTTATTTGCCGGTACCATTAAGGAAAATATTGCATACGGAAACAATGACGCTTCTGAACAGGATATAATACATGCAGCAAAACGGGCTGAAATTCATGAAGATATTATGCAGATGCCGGACGGGTATAATACGCTTGTCGGAGAGCGGGGGGTACGGCTTTCCGGCGGGCAAAAACAGCGGGTTGCGATTGCACGAACCTTTTTAAAAAATCCCCCGATTTTAATACTTGATGAAGCAACTTCGGCTCTTGATACCGCAACGGAAATAAAAATTCAAAAATCATTTGAAGAACTCGCACGGGGTCGTACAACACTGATTATTGCCCATCGCCTCTCAACAATCCGCAATGCAGACCGTATTGTAGTAGTTGATGATGAAGGCATTTGCGAGCAAGGAACGCATGCAGAGCTACTGGCAAAAGGCGGTGTCTATGCCGCCCTCTATAACGCACAAAACAACATGAGCTAGATGTTGATCTGCTCTATCTGAAGACGGAATGATTCTACAGCATACTCATCTTACGTGACAAAGTAATACAACGGTTTTGAAATTGGAAGAAAGAAATAAGAATGATGAAGATAAATCTGCGTCATTTTGTAATGTGCATAAACTTTTTAAAGAGATTGAAAAGCTGAAGAAATACTAAGCAACCGATTTGTTAATAATTTTATCTAATAGTTTCTTATCAATGAAGCTTCTATTTCTTTTAACAAGATTTCTCTTGAGAGTTTTTTGAATTCTGTTTTATTGATAATGCTATTTGCTTTCAATATGTTTTTTAATTCCTGAGAACTTACCCAATCCATATTCCAGATTTGATTTATATCAGTATCCGATAAAGAATTATTATCCATCTCTTTGAAGGCATGATCAATCAAACGGCATAAAGCATCATCATAGTCGATATCAAATTTAAAAAATAAGCTTATCCGCTGTAGCCATATAAGCATGTTGCTTGTATTTGGAATTAAGCTAAATTTATTCTTTATTTTGGTAATAATTCCTTTTTGTTCGTCTTTGTTCGACAGTTGAGCTAATATTATGCTTAACATTGCTGCACATATTGCATACGTTCGAGGATTGCGATAGGCTATATCAACGATGATAGCTATTAATGACTTAGAATGATTTTGCAAACGCTTGCCTTTCTTTATTCGGAAATAGCAATCTTGTAGAGGGGTTATTAAACTGCCTGCATGGGGATATTCTAATGCATGTTTGTATATTAGCAGCAAATGCTTCTGTAAATCTTTATTGGATTGTTTCTTTATAAGCCATGCGAGTTTGTCTTTTTTGATTGCATGTAAAATTATATTGTCGTATGTATTTGTTTTTAATGTATTTGGCTTCATTCCAAATTCAGCAAGAACCTCGGTTATTATTTTTAAGATGTGTTCTCCTGTATGAGGATTGTTAACAAATATCTTATAATCATCACGGTAACGTAATATATGATAATCGGTTATATTATTTGCTTTAATTCGATCGGATAATAATGTGTCAATATAACCCAGTACCATTTCAGCAATAAAATCCATCAAACCAGAACCTTGCGGAATGCCATTTGTTTGACCATATATACGGAGATGTTTTCGCCGCTAGTGAATTATTTCACTCTAAAAAGGAACGGGATCAAAAAAATCGATAGAGTTATGTTCTATCTGGTTTAATCTGTTATGTATGTTGAGTAATATAATATTTTTTCTTCCATTGTTTGAGTTCTTTAATAGGTTTATAAAATTCTTTAAAAGATAGCAGTCATAGTGTTGTTGGGGATAATAACGAAATCTACCGGAAATAAATGTACGGATAACATCGGATATATTTTGTACTTCATTTTCAAGTTGATTTATGGTATATATATTTTGAATCTTCTGTATAATTATATCAATATCTGTGGTATATGAAGCATCTTTATCAATCATTGCAATAGAAGTAACCAGTGCATCAATAAAATTTTTATATATCTTTTTTTCTTCATCTGTAAAAAATTCGATATTTTGATTATTATCTTTTAGGATTTTTTCTTTTATATCGGAAAAACTTTGTATTCTGTCGGATGGGTTAAGTCGTATCATTTCTGATAATAGACTTTCATATCTAAATTCATAAAAAATCTTCTCTTGATATAGATACTTACCGATTTGTTCAAATAATTTACCTACAAAATAGATTTCTGTCTTATGACTATATATATTCTGTGTAAAATCATACGGTTTATCACACCACCAATTTAGGCTAATGCTTTTCTCACAATCATTATCATAATTTATAGTTTTCCCAAATCCAAAATCTATAACTTTAACCTGACCATTGAAATTTACCAATATGTTGTTTATGCGTATATCTCTATGTAATATATTGTTACTTTCTAAATATACAAATGCCTCTATAACTTGTTCAAAAACAGAGTTTATTCTTTCAGGATTCTTTTTTAGATAGGTGTAGATATCCTCACCATCAATATATTCCATCAAAATATAACCTGTGGTTTGTTCAGGATATAAATAGTAATTAAATATTCGTACAATATTAGGATGATAGAGTTGAAACATTAATTTTATTTCATTTTTAAAATATTGATAATATTTTTCTTTAATCTGATTGGAATGGGGCTGATATTTCTTACATACAAACAGTATCTGCATTTCTTGATCAAGTAGTATAACAGTCTCTCCTAATCCGCCGTTTCGAAGATAGTCTAAAAATAAAAAATCTTTCTTGCGCAGAAAGGAAACTATATCATTTGGCCTTTTCCGATCCTGTACTGTTTCCATATCCGATGATTTTCAAGTTTTAGTTGTTCAGTATATTGTATATCAGACATAGTATTCTAATCTCCTTAATTTTATATCCGTTTCCTCTTCCCCGCCAACAGCCCCTCCGTCTTCTTCCCATACAGCTCGAACAAAAAAGCCACACGGGCGGTATCGTCGGGGAAGGCTGTTTTACGATACAGCTTATCCACAGCGGAATCAAGGGCGGCGTGCGCTTTGGTGAGTACCGGCGGCATCGTATTGGGATCGTATAAGTCGGCAAGGGAGCTATCGGGAAACTGCGAGCGCGCGTCCAATACCGCTTGCGCCTTTTGCATAATAGCTGCCTTTTGTTCTTCCGAAACATCCGGCCACGGGAAGTTGTTATACACAATCTGTGCAGAATAGCGGTAATCGCTTTTGAGCCGCCCGCATACGGTACGCATCCACGCCATGTGCATCTGTGAGGTAAGCACCCCGAACTCGTATAGCGTTGCATTGGGAACGAGTAAGTTCGCATTGCTTGAAATATCAGAACTATTCATAAAACCAATCGGAATATATTTACGGCGTTCTGATGATGTACTCGGCACGAGGAGATAATGTCCCGACTCCGGCTGACGGATTTCTCCAAAGAGGGACGGTGTTTGCGCAAGTTTCCGTGTTGCCTCACGGCTGCTGCCTTCACGGTGTTCCCGCACCTTTTGTATTCGCGCTACAATGAGCGGGCATTTTTTTAGGTGCTGAGGTTCCGCATTCAAAAGCCAGAGACAATATCGTTTTTTATTATTGATAAACTCTTCCGCCCCCAAAAACGGACGGATATACCGTTCTGCTTCCGGTTCTTGTTGTAAAAAGGAGGCGTATTCATTTTCTTCTATAATGAGATTACCGCCGTCATTCGGCATACTGCCAAACACCATCGGATTAGTTTGTGTATCAAGTACCGAACTTCTACTATCAATAAACACATGTTGTGCATCAGCTAAATAAGCATTTATCCGCTTGACTGTTTGAGCTTTCGGCTCTCCTTTTATATCGTCATATAAAAAGAGTTGTTTTTCCGTTCGGCTCCGGAGAGAAAAGCCGACAATAATGCAGTACACTGCCGCATTTCCCCGCGCTTCATTCGACCACTTAAAAGTCTGGTGCGCAAAATTGATATGCACCCCGCACGCAAAAAGATTGGGCCACAAAATCGGTACTTGCTGCCCCTGACAAATAGAATTAGTAGAAACAAAGGCGCATTCAATCTGCGTTCCTTGAATATACTCCGCAGCCTTTTTATACCAGCCCGTAACGTAGTCAAGATTCCCCGCATTCTTTACCCCGCTAAAAAGCATTGCAAGCTCCGCAGACTGTTCTTTCTCCATCACCCGCGCACCTAAAAACGGCGGATTGCCGAGAATATACGAAAGGTTATGTTTTGGTACGATGGTCTCCCAATCAAGCGCAAGCGCATTGCCCTGTACAATCGACGCGGAATTAACCAACGGGATACGCGCAAAGTATTGACCGAAGCGGCTGCCTACCAGTCTATTCATTTGATGATCCATCAGCCACAGCGCCGTTTGTGCAATTTGAGCGGGAAACTCTTCAAGCTCTATGCCGTAAAACTGATTAACATTTACCTTGATATATTCGCCGACATCAAGCAGCTGCTGATCTGCGCTTTTCAATTCTTCAATAATCGCAAGTTCCAAAAGACGCAGCTCACGGTATGCAATAACCAAAAAATTCCCGCAGCCGCAGGCTGGGTCAAGAAAGGTTAAATGTGCAATTTTATCATGCAGCGCGTTCAAGTTTGTTACGCGGGCTTCGGAGGTGTACTGTTTGTATTTATCAAATTCTGTCCACAGAGAATCTAAAAAGAGCGGATGAATGAGTTTTAAGATATTTGTTTCGCTGGTATAGTGCGCTCCCAAAGCGTGCCGTTCTTCCGGCTTCATCACACTCTGAAACATCGCACCGAAAATTGCCGGAGAAATACCGCTCCAATCCAGCGCACAGCATTCAATCAGTTTTTCCCGCATTGCACAATTAAAATCCGCAGTGGGAAGCAGCTCCTTAAAAAGCCCGCCGTTGATATACGGAAAACGCGCCAGCTGCTCATCAAGTGTTCTAAGCCGCTTTTCTTTCGGCGTATTGAGCACTTCAAAAATCTTTTGAATGTGCATCGCTAAATCGCTGCCGTCAAGATTCGTCCGCTGCAAAATATATTTAATAAAATGATCATGCTCAAAAATACCGGTGTCATCAGCAAACAAACAAAATAACAGACGAACCAAATACAACTCCAGTTGATGTCCGGTATAGCCGATCTCTTTTAAGGTGTCGTGCAATTCTCCCATCTTTTCCGCTGCTTCGATATTGACCGCATCCTGCTTTTTATATTCAACATCTTTATAACCTGCAAGAAAGAGAAACAGCTCAATATACTCCGCCAGTTCATCAATCGTAAAAGAGGTGAGCTCCGCATCTTTTTCTAAATGATAGTAGTCGAAATGAACAAAATCGCAAATCAAAATGCCCTTCGGCATATCGGCATTCTGCAGCGCATTGGCGTAGGCTTTTGCCTGTTCAAAGGCTTTTTTTCGGCCTTTGCCGGGAGACTTCATTTCGATGAGAATGTAACTCTTCCAAAAAAGATCGATATATCCATTTGAACCGTCTAACAGTTTAACTTTGTGCTCAAACACGGCAATTTTATTGCGTGGCACACCGAAAATTGCAAAAAACTCGTTTTCAAAGGTTTGCGCATCCGCTTCTTCCCGCGCAGTTGCCGCTTTATCTTTCCAGTTCAGTACAAACTGCTGCGCTCGTATCTTAATTTCGTTTAATGATAATGCCATATAATCAGTATGTCCAATGTCTATACCGATTGTCAAGCAAGAGGGTACCTCTAAAAAACTGCAAGCTTTTAGCAGTGCTAAGGTACTATAGATTGGTGATTTTAACCTCTATTATCAACGCTGTAACTGCTATAATTAAATGTCCTTTATAGGAACCCGTCTGCTTTTTATGCTATACTTTTATCGTTATGCGTTCCGAACGGCTTTTTGAAATCGTCTTTATTCTCCTCAATAAAAAACGAACGACGGCGCAGGAGCTTGCGAAAAAATTTGCTGTATCGATTCGTACCGTGTATCGTGATATTGATATTTTAAGCTGTGCCGGTATTCCGGTGTATACGGTGCAGGGAACAGGCGGCGGAATTTTTATTGATGAAACATACACCATCAATAAATCGATTGTAACACAAGAAGAGCAAGATAAAATTCTGCTCGCCCTGCAATGTTTATCGCCTGTTGACGAGATACATACCGAATCGATTTTAAACCGGTTGTCTGCTGTCTTTCAGCGTCATGCCGATTGGGTTAAGGTTGATTATTCCCGCTGGGACAACAAAAACGACACGTCCATTTTCGATACGGTTAAACAAGCCATCTTGGAATGCCGTGCGCTCCGCATTGAATATCTCAGTTCCTATGGAGAAAAAACTGAGCGTACTATTTATCCGCTTCGCCTTTTGTTTAAATCCAAGGCGTGGTACGTTGAAAGTTTGTGTACCGACAAAAATGCTTATCGGCTTTTCCGGTTAAACCGTATGCTTTCCGTTATGCAGACGGTAAAAATATTTAAGCGTATGGAATTGCTCAACAAGCTACCTGACCGTACAGAGTATTCCGATGCTCTGACGCTTACGAACATAAAATTAAAATGCACCGCCGGAATCGCTTATCGGTTTTATGATGAATTTCCTCCCGATCTTATCACAAAAAATATGGACGGCTCGTACACGCTTTCGGTATGCCTTCCGATCGATCATTGGCTGTACGGATTTATTTTGTCGCTCGGTACCGAGGTAGAAATTCTTGAACCGGAAACTCTAAAACAAGGAATAATCGATTTTGCTGAAAAAATAGCGGCGCACCATAAAAAAGTTTAAATGTTTTTTCAAACCTGACATACCGTGTCAGCTTTCTATGGTACAATAGGGCATCTTACTATCCTAAAGGAGTCACAATAACCTATGCCAAGGCCTACCACCAAAGCCGATTTAATACAAGCCGCAAATGAACAATTCGCAAAGCTATGGACGTTAATCGGCGAAATGTCCGACGAAGAAAAGAGCGCCGATATTGTTCCGAACGAACGCGATAAAAACGTGCGGGATGTTTTGGCGCACCTCTATGAGTGGCACTGTCTTTTGCTGAATTGGATACGGTCAAACACAAACGGGAAACCTGTCCCTTTTTTGCCGGCGCCCTATAATTGGAAAACCTATCCCCAGATGAATGTTGCATTTTGGGAAAAACATCAAAACACATCATATACCGATGCAGAAACAATGCTCAAAAAAACACATAAAGAGGTGATGGCGCTTATCGAAATATTTTCCAACGAAGAGCTTTTTTCCAAAGGTGCTTTCGATTGGACGGGAACGACAACGCTCGGCAGCTACTGCGTGTCTGCAACTTCCAGCCACTATGATTGGGCAATTAAGGATATTAAAAAAGCCTTGAAAAAATATAGAACACGATAACAGCCATCTCTAAAAACTGCCGGATTTTAAAGGTTTCCAACACAAACACTGCCGGATTGCCTGTGTATAATCTTTCATAGACAATACGGCTTTATTGTGGTACTATCATGCCATAGGGGGATAGTTATGCCGCAAATAGTTCCGATACGTGATTTAAAGAATACTGCAAATATTTCCGCCTTGTGTCATGAAAGTAATGAACCTATTTTTATAACAAAAAACGGTTACGGTGATATGGTGATTATGAGCATGGAAACGTTTGAAAGAAACTCTTTTTTCGATCGTCTGTATGATAATCTGAATGCAGCGGAACAAGATGTACAAGAAGGGCGTGTTACCGATGTTGATGATGCAGTTGCGGAACTAAAATCCAAGTATGGTTTATAAAGTCAGAGTAACCGATAAAGCAAAGACTGATCTTGATGAGATTATCAGGTATATTGCGGAAAAGCTTTCAAATGTAACAGCTGCCGCTAATTTGCTTGCGGACTTTGTAAAACAGAAAAATAATTTACAGGATTCGCCATATATGTATCCTCTTTGTAATGATATAAGATTGCAGAAGAAAGGCTATCATAGATTTCTCTTTTATAAAAACTATCTAGCCTTGTATTCGATTGATGATAAAGAAAAGATTGTACATATATTGCATATATTTTATGCAAAAAGAGATTATGCAAAATCGGTGTAAAACAAAGCCTTGAAAAAATACCGAACACGATAACAGCCATTTCTAGCAACTGCGGTTTTTAGCAGTTGCCGACACAAACACTGCCGGATTTTCAGGAATAACAGATGTACTTTGTACAAGCAAAAGGAATTTTATCAGCTAAAAATGGGATGAACTTATACCGCGGTTGCACGCATGGGTGTATCTATTGCGACTCGCGCAGTGAGTGTTATCATATAAACCACAGCTTTGAAGATATAGAAATAAAAGAAAATGCAATAGAGCTGCTCGAAGATGCCTTGCAGCGAAAACGCAATAAGTGCATGATCGGTACCGGCTCTATGACTGACCCGTATATGCCGCTGGAAGAAAAACTCGGTATGACGCAGAAAGCGATAGAGACCGTCCTCCGCTACGGTTTCGGCTTTACCGTGATAACAAAATCCCCGCTGATATTGCGCGACCTCGAACTTTTACAGGCGGTAAACACCAAAGCAAAATGCGTTGTACAAATGACGCTGACCACCTATAACGATAGCTTGTGTAAAATACTTGAGCCGAATGTTGCCGTTACCAGTGAACGGTTTGCCGCGCTTAAAACGCTACGCGACGCAGGTATTCCAACCGTTGTGTGGCTTACGCCTATTCTTCCGTTCATCAATGATACGGTGGAAAATCTCGAAGGTATTTTGCACTATTGTATCGAGGCAAAAGTACGCGGCATCATCTGTTTCGGCATGGGCTTAACGCTCAGAGACGGCAACCGCGAATATTTTTATAAAAAACTTGATGCAGCGTTTCCGGGCTTAAAAGAAAAATATATCCAGCGTTACGGTACTCGCTATTCCGTTATAAGTCCGCACAATACACGCCTTATGAATATCTTCCGTGCGCGGTGTAAAGAAAACGGCATAGAAACCAACCCTGATGTCATATTTGCGTATTTAAGCGCTTTTGATACAATCACCGGAAAGACGAATGCGCAGTTGGAATTATTTTGATATAATGGCAGCCAATATGTAAACGAATCAAATCAATTAGGAGCAGATTATGAATGAAAATGAAACGCACGCTGTTACCGAGCGCGGGATATTTTTTGTGCAAAAAAAGTTGTGATTGTAACGCATAGTCTGATTTTTACCTTGATTGATATATGCTTTTGTTATATACAATTAAGTATTCACACTATGAAACTGGAACGGCTTCTTGAAACAATTATCTATTTATTAAATCATGAAAAAGTCTCTGCAAAATACTTAGCCGAGTATTTTAATGTATCGGTGAGGACTATTCAGCGTGATATGGCGAGTATCGCTGAAGCCGGTATACCGGTGTATACATTAGGCGGAAGGTACGGCGGTTATGCCGTTTTAGAACATTATAAAATAAAGAATCTCACCGTCAAAAACAGCGAACAGCAGATCATTGTCAATGCGTTGGAAAGCCTTGCAACGTCATACACAAACGAGAGCTTAAACTCTTTAATCAAAAAATACAATGCAATTATCGAAAAAGGAGACGGGCAAAAAGTCTTTTGGGATTTTAGTGTTACAAAAGAAAATAAAAAAGTACAAGATTTCAATCTGCTGTTGGAAAAAGCTATAAGCGATAAAAAATATATCGTATTCGATTACCGTAATTCAGAAGGAAAAAGTTCGCATATTTGTGCGGAACCGCTTGCCATTCATTACAAATGGTATGCGTGGTATTTGTTTACATACCTTAAAGAAACAAAAGAGTATCGAACTTTTAAAGTTGCACGGATTCAAACGCTTGCCATATCAAAAGAAACTGCCGCTGCAAATCACAGCGATATACAGCAGAGGATGAGAGAAGCCGAACTTGCGTATTACAAGACCTGCATTGATATAGAAATCGTTTTTTCCGAAACGGAAATTCCACTCATCGAAGAGTATTTTCCCGACTCCGTTATCGAAACGCTGCCGTCTCAAAAATATAAAACCCATATCCGTGTTCCTGCAAAAGAACGGTTATGGAAAGCCTTACTCCTCAGCTTCGGGAATGCAGTTACCGTCGTATCTCCTAAAGATTATCAAGCGGAACTTGTAAAAACAGCAAAAAGTTTTTTAGCTAATTATGATAATGCTCAATTTTGTTTATGAAATGAATGAACACACTAGAGTGCTCGGAGGTGCTTTATGTTATATATTATTTTAGTATTAATGTTCCTTTCATTCGCCGGCGGCGGTATTATAATTAGAGAATTAAAAGCATACGACTTAATAGCAGGGTACAATACTATGCCGGATGAAGAAAAGGCACAATATGATATTGAATCGGTCGCAAATCAGTTAGGTATACTATTATATTTTTTTGCGTTATTAGCTGCAATTGTAATGATATTGTTTTATTTTGCTAACCTCTCTTTACCAATGAAAGAGCTAATAATGTTTTGCTATGTGGCAATTATTTTGTTTATGCTAGGTATAGCTATGTTGGTATTTAATAAAAAAAATATTCGTAAAATTCTTCCGGTTTTCATTATTTACAATGTTGTTATGATAGCATCATTAATACCGGCTTTCTTGAAGCTGTTAAAAAAACTTTTATAAAAAAATGTAATTTTTTTATCCAATTACGACAGATAGCGGTTCCTTTTTTATTCCATCACTCCGACAAGATAAAGATATTGAATTGGCAGCCCATATATTTCAGCTTCTTCAATATTTTCAACCTTGGGAAAATAGGTGTAGGTACGCCCGTCGATAAGTTCAATAATAATCATAAAGTCAGGCTTGCTATCGGGTGCATTAGGATTTAAGCTGTAGGTTGCCTTTTTTATATCTTCCAGCCTATTCGGTGCAATGTAGCCAATGTTTTCAGTTTGGCCTGCAATAAGTTTACAAATGAATTGTTCAGCCCGTCCTTGGAACATATCCATACATTGGAATGCGATATATTCAGGTTTAATATACTGCAAACAAGAAGCCGCATCATGGGCATTAAGAGCTTTTACAAAACCGCTCAATAATATACTGTAAACATCTGCTTCATCATCGGTTTCTTTTAGCACATAGTCGCTAATGCGGACAAATTTTTCATTTTTCCACTTAAAAATCATACAATCAAGTTGGTTTATCATTACCGCAAGCGAAGTGTTGTCCCGCAGCGGATAAAAACGTATCAAATCATTCATACCTTGAAATGCAGGGCTTTTTTTGATCTGTTCTTTTACGGTTTTTATGCCGAAATCATCCGTTTCGGAAATTTTGCCTTTATTGTAAAGATAAAAGCCTTCAGAACCGGCACCGTCGTAACTTACCAAAATAAGTTTTTTACCGCCTTTTACATCCCAATAACACATTTCAAAACCGTATTTGCTTTTAAGGCTCAAATACCGGTTTTTCTCATCGCAGACCTCAATGTACGAATCCCTGTTTGCCGTATCCAAGTTAAAATTATCAAAAACAGGCTTTAATGCTTTTTCAGGTAAGAGTTTAAAGAGCGTTTTGATCGTTACAGGTTCCTCTGCAAAAAGAGCGGAAGCTCCTGCAGTTAAAACGGCAAGAGTGAAAATAATCGATATAATTTTTCTATTCATATTGTGTTAACTCCATATTGCAAGCCTGATTACTCGGCTTTTTTGTAACGGGTCGTAACAAATGTCAATAGACCGTTTTCGATAACACATTTTTCCCAATTAGGTTTTTGGCCTTGACCGTCAAAAAAATCAACCGTTCCGATTTGTACCCATAACTCACCGTTCCTGTCTTCCCAAGGCTGAGGTTTACCAAGCATCATCATACCATGACGGAGCGTGACTACCCCCGCTTCGACGGCTTTATCAATTTTTTCTTGAGGTACATTATCAGGAATCGACATAAGCATATAAATCATACCGTCTTCACAAATTTCCAGCACAGAGTCTATTCTAGTCTTTCTCTCGCGTCGTTCTTCTTCGACTGCTGTTGCATTATTTTTATCGATGAAATCAGGCAACGTGTTTAGATACTCCTCGGAATTAAGGAACGTAGTTCTGCCGCTTTCATCCATACTCATAATTGAATGAAATACCCATTTTCCTACATAGGACATAGAATTCTCCTTATTTTTTTCTGCAAAAAGCAGAGAATTAAAGCCCGTAAAAAGTGCAATGCTTAACATAATCAATGTGATGTTCTTTTTCATATTAAACATAGTTTTTCTCCGTAATATCTTATGTTTATTATAACACACTTTGCAGTATTCTCCCATAACAGAAATTTCCCTTACTGAAGAATTTCTCAGAAGTTTTTTATCCAATTACGACATATAGCTGTCGCCGTGCTGTGATAGTGTCCATTATAACTTATTTTAGGCGGATAGGATACACTGTTTGATGAAAAGATATCTTCTACTATTAAAAGCCTATTTTAAAGGTTCCCTTATGAATCTACTGGAATATAAGTTTGATTTTATAAGCGGCGGAACTTTTGAGCTGGTGTGGCTGTTTATGTATATCATTTTTATAGACACGATTTTTATTCATACCAACACGATAAACGGGTGGGATAAATATCAAATACTGATGTTGACTTTTCAGGGCGGCTTGACGGACTCTGTGTTTACTTTTGCGATAGTACCGGGATTAAAAAGACTGCCCGAAATGATCAATACCGGCACCTTGGATTTTATATTATTAAAACCGTTAAATCCGCGCTTTAATATTTCATGCCATGCATTCGACATTCCACAAATAAAAAACATCGCAATCAACACTATTGGTTTGATATATTGCCTTATACAATTGAATATCCCTATCACACCCTTAAAAGGCGTGATGTATATTCTGCTTTCACTGAATGGCCTTTTTTTAATTTATTCGATTATGTTTATATTGATGAGTCTTGCCTTTTGGTTTATGCGGATGGATATTGTTATGGGGATAGGCTCGGAATTAATTACTATTGGAAATAAACCGATGCAAATATATCCGAAAGTGATTCAAAAAATTCTAACCTTTGTTATTCCCTTGTTTGTTTGCTTTAATTTCCCTGTTCTGTTCATCGTTAAACAATTATCTGTACGCGCTATTTTCTATGCTTTTATCTTAAATGTACTATTTTTGTTATTATCAAATTTTATTTTTAAAAAAGGAGTAAAGCGTTATGTCGGATCAGGCAGTTAGAAGCGAAAAGATTATTGTTGCAGAAAATATTTGCAAAAGTTATACGTATTATAAAAAAGAGGCAGGGCTGAAAGGTAGTATTAAAAACTTGTTTAAACGTGAAAAATTATATAAGCCTGCGGTAAAAAATCTTTCTTTTCAAATTAATCATGGCTCGATAACAGGGTTAATCGGTTTAAACGGCGCGGGAAAAACGACGACCCTTAAAATGCTATCCGGTTTAATACTTCCGACGACAGGAAATCTGAATGTTTTGCATTATAATCCCTTTGAAAAGAAAAAAGAGTATCTGCGGCAAATTTCGATGGTGATGGGGAATAAAAGTCAACTTTGGTGGGATCTACCTGCCATCGATTCTTTTGAACTTAATAAAACAATTTATGAAATTGAAGAGGCCGAGTATCAAAAAACACTTTACACAATGATTGAAATACTCGGTGTAGAAAAACAGGTAAATGTTCAGGTGAGACGGCTGTCGTTGGGGGAACGGATGAAGATGGAATTGATAGCGGCTTTAATTCATAAACCGAAACTCATTTTTCTTGATGAACCTACAATAGGCCTTGATGTCATTACGCAATACAACATACGGGATTTTTTAAAGCACTATTGCAGTACGTATCATGCGACGCTTATATTAACAAGTCATAATTTTAACGATATTGTTTCCCTTTGCAGCGAATTGATTTTGATAAATAACGGAGAAAAGATATACTCGGATTCTTTTATTAATTTTAAAAACACCTTTCTCAATCAAAAATATTTTATCCTCAAATTAAAATTTCCGGCAGCTGAAAAAATAATAACTATGCTTCAACAAAAAGGAGTCGGCACTGCAGAAAAAACAGCTGACGATACGATAAAAATTTCTGCGGATTCAACTGAAAGTTTAGATATACTAAAAAATATTTCCAATGAGTTTATTGAAGATTTAAGCGATATTACCATTGAAAATATATCCATGGAAGATGTCATCAGAAAATTGTACAAGCCAGATGAGTGATTTTTTAAGACACTATTTTTAATTCACTATAGGAAAAAATTATGAATACCTATTATAAAATTTTTAAGATAAGCTTAGCAAACCAATTGGAATACCGTGCTAATTTTATTTCCGGATTTTTGTTTTCGCTCGTTCCTTTTACCGTTAATGTCTTATTGTGGCTTGCCGTTACTGCTCAGAACAGCACCATTCCTCTCGAAGCAAGCGGAATAGTGTCGTATTACTTTTTAACATTAATTACATACAATATTACTTCGACGACTTCCGTATTCAAAATTTCAGATGATATAAGACTCGGCTCTCTCAATCAGTATCTGATAAAACCGTATAACTATGCATTGTATCAACTTGCCGTCGATTTACCGTATCGTTTTGTTTTTATTGTTATGAATGCCCTTCCGATTACGGTTTTATATTTTGTGTTGCACGGATATTTTATATTTATCTTGTCCGTATGGAAGATTGTCTTTTTTGCAGCTTTTTTAGTTACAGGGTATCTTATCAACTTTTTAATTGATTTTTTGATAGCGCTCTATAGTTTTTATTTTTCTCGAGTTTCTTCACTGTATACCTCAATACGGGTACTTAAAAATATTTCCGCCGGTATTATTTTCCCGCTCGTCCTTTTACCAAAATCCGTATTTACCTTTTTAAAAAACCTCCCCTTTGCCTTTATTTCGCATATTCCGGTAAGTCTTTTACTTGATGATATGCCGATACATACTGCTCTCTTTTCTTTATGCAAAGCATTCGGCTGGATAACAATCCTTGGTATATCGTGTAGAACGGTGTGGAAAAGAGGAATGAAAGTCTATTCTGCCTATGGGGGATAGCGGATTTCAGGAACAATTTATCATATATCTCTTCAATATTGATACTCTAATCTTGACATTGTAAAGATTTTTAGCTATCATCTTAACAATGTCAAGATTAGAGAGGAAGGTGTTTATGTGTGAATCGAATCTGCCGTATCATCGCAAGGATCTAAAAAATCTATTAATTGAAAAGGGTATCGAAATCGTCAATACCGAAGGCTTGCAATCTTTTTCGCTAAGAAAAGCTGCCGCAGCTTGCAAAGTCAGCCATGCTGCTCCCTACAGTCATTTTCACAACAAAGAAGAATTACTTAATGCAATGCAGCTGCATATCACCAAGCGTTTTTCAAAAGCACTCGAAACGGCTATCAGTGAAAATAAAGCTCCTGCGGAATTGCTAAAAAATCTGGGAATAGCATATATTTCTTTTTTTATTGAAAATCCCGCCTATTTTCAATTTTTATATTCCAAATCCGACATAAAGGTGGATTTAACCTTATCTATGCCGGATGAGGAAAATTATAGTCCTTTTATTCTGTATAAAAACAGTGTTCTTTCATTACTCAAGGAAAAACAATATCTGAAGGAAAAGCAAAACGACATTGTAATAACAATATGGGCTTTTATACACGGACTTACTGCGTTGGCAACAATGAAAAATGTCCACTACGACAAAAACTGGAAAGAAAAAATCACCGATTTTATGGATTTGCTTGAACCGTCCTTTTTAAAATAACAGCACATGGAATAGTATATGAACGGAATTTATTTCAGTGGAACGGGCAATACAAAATATTGCATGGAAGTATTGACAAAAACGACAAATGGCAAAGCTGTCAGTATAGAAGCACCCGAAGCGCTCGAAGTCTTACGCATATCGAATGAAATTGCACTGGGTTACCCCATTTATTTTAGCGATATTCCGCGTATTGTAAAAACATTTATTTTTGAACATGCCGATATGTTTTGCGGAAAGCACGTTTTTGTTATTGCGACGATGGGACTTTTCAGCGGCGATGGAGCGGGCATTGCAGCACGGCTGCTTCAAAAATACGGAGCCGTCATTATAGGAGGTCTACACATACGTATGCCGGACTGTATTGCCGATGTAAAACTATTGAAAAAAAAGCCGGATGAAAATACCACACTCATATCGGCAGCGCAAAAAAAGATTATACAAACGGCGGAATGTATAAAACACGGAATATACCCAAAAAACGGTTTATCTTTTTTACACAGAATTGTAGGTCTGTTCGGACAACGCCTATGGTTTAAACGACATGCAAAAAAACTGAGCGAACGACTCAATGTCCGAATGGAGCGCTGCATCGGCTGCGGAATATGCGCGGCAAATTGCCCTTCAAAATCATTATATATCGAAAACAATAAAGCTGTATTTTATCCCGGAAACTGCACGATATGTTACCGGTGCATAAACAACTGTCCCGCAAAGGCGATCACACTTATAGGTACGGATGTATTCGAACAGTGTCGTTTTGAAAATTATATAAAGGAAGATATACTATGAAAAAAATATTTACTATATTTTTCTGTATGACGTTTCTCGGTTTGGTGTATTCCCAAACAACGCAGAACGAAACGCTTTATGACGTAGAAATCGTCATCACCGATATAACAGAAGATTCGGGAACGTTAGTTATAAGTATTCATAATTCGGCTGAAAGTTTCAACAAACGGCTTCCATATCAAACCGTCAAGCTAACGGCATATAAAGAAAAAGCGGTTTATCACATACAACTAAAAAGCGGTGATTACGCTTTTTGTGTTTACCATGATATCAACAACGATGGAAAATTAAACACAAATGCAATAGGTATACCAAAAGAGCCGTTCGGATTCAGTAATTATAACGGAAAAGGCTTCCCTGGAAATTTCAAAAAACATAAAGTTTTTATAGGAGATGCAATGACAATAAAGATCCCTTTGGTTAAACTGAATTAAATATCGCTTTTTATTCAATACGAAGTTGATATACGAATCTTGTATAAGTTAAAAAAAACTGATATGATTTTTCATTCGGTATATTCAAAAAGATTATTTGTGAAACAAGTCTGTTTATTAAATAAATCATTATACAATAACGATTTATAAAATTTCAGACAGTTCAGAAAAGAAAACCCTTTTAAATTATCACTTTTTGAACTTTCCTTCACGCAGTTTTTGAAATACCAATTTATTTTATATGAGGTGAAATATGATTAGAGGCGGCGATATTGCAAAAGGCACGGTGTTATTACACAAAGGTAGTCCGTATTTAGTGGTCGAACGGGAATTTGTAAATCCCGGAAAGGGAGCTGCGTTTGCACGTGTTAAGATGAAGAATTTAAAAGATGGAGCTGTTTTAACTCAAACAATAAAAACAGCCGATACGGTAGAAGACGCAACAGTAGATACACACAAAGGACAGTATCAATATGAAGACGGGGAAAGCTACCTCTTTATGGACACCGAAAGCTATGATCAAATTTCGGTTCCTTCAGACATCATAAATGATAAAAAATATTATCTGCGGGAAGGTGATGAATACGAAATCCTTATTTGGGAAGGCAACCCTATCGATGTAAAAATTCCGGCAAAAATGGTGTTTGAAGTTGCAGAAAGCGAAAACTATGTAAAGGGCGATACCGTTTCAGGAGCAACAAAGCCCATCACAACAGAAACAGGCCTTGTAGTTCGTGTTCCGCTCTTTATTAAACAGGGCGAAAAAATATTGGTCAACACTGAATCAAATGAATATCAAGAACGTATCAACTCATAACTACTTTCAAAATCAGCAGTTTTAATCAACACTTTAACGAAAAGCCCTTCACATATTTGAGGGGCTTTTTCTTTTTACAGAAAATTTATTCGTGCGGAGGATTTAATACACTGACGCGAGCATTGGGGTTGTTGGTTATTCCCTGATGTCTTACGCCAAGGTTATTGATTTATACTATATATTTAATCGCTTTTAAAAATGCTTTTCTTGAATGTTTCACGTGAAACATTTTATACAGAATTGAAAGAAAGCAGCTGTTGGGAACCTCTAAAAACTTCAGTTTTTAGAGGTTTACCATAGACTTAATTTGCGATGTTTTGATTTAAGTCATTCAATTACAAAGACTTAAATCAAAACTCGTCGGGCATCTCTAAAAATCTAACCGAGTTTTTAGAGATGCCCTATTCATATAATTTTAACTCTTTTATTACCTTTGCCATATTTATAAAATCATTGTCATCATGCAGTAAATATAAATCATTTTCTATTGCTGTTTCTGCTATTAACAAATCTATCGTACTTCTAATGGTAATGTCTTTTTCTCTACACCTAATATTTATCAGTACAGCTTGTTCATAAGATTCTTTACCGTATTTTAAATGATATAAAGGAATGGTTTCAAAATACTCTTTTAAAATATTATATTCTTTGTCTGTTTTCGCTCCTTGTAAAACTTCTTGATAAATAAATGTATTAATTCCATACGGCAAACTTTTATCAAGAATATCTTCAAAGTGTTCAACAGCTTCAGTTTTTTGATCTTTCAAATAATTAATAATAACAGAGGTATCAACTAAAATCATTTTCCGATCCGCATTTCTTTATAATCATAATTTTCATAAAAAGCTATTTTACCTTTTAAATCTCTAATGTCTTTTACTTTTCGATTTTGAATATATTCTTGTAATGCAGTTTCAACTAATTCTTTTTTTGTATGAATATTTGCAGAATATTTAAAAGCTTCGGCTACAAGCGCATCATTCAATACGATATTTGTTCTCATATATACACCTCACAATACACATAGTAATACACATATAGTATTTTGTCAAATTTACAATTAATAGCTCAATTTTTCTTCAGCCCGGTTTGCTTAGATTTAATTATAATAGAAATAATATAAGTCATTATTATAAAATGATTTATCTTAATACCTTTTTAAAAAAATTAAAAATTTTTACTTGACATTTTGAGAAAGAGAAGATAGTCTAGAGCAAATATATTCTAGGAGGATATATGAAGAAAATATTTTTTGTAGTAATGTTTGCACTTTTAGCAAGTTCACTGATCTTTGCAGCAGCAAAGGATACGAATAAAAAAGGTGTCAGTGGCGGTAATGGAAATGGCGGAGTAGATAAAATAGGAGGTTGGGTTGGACTACCTTTCATGGGTTTAACCTATTCCCATGAATTTAATGACCTCATTGAATTTGATCTATTAGCAGGTTCGACAGGTATTCCATTTTATGCACGTAGATTAAATATTCGCGGTGGAGTCCTTTTTACAGTATGGGAACCAGTTATAAATGGCCAAAAATGTCCTCTTACTATAGGACCTGCACTTGAATTGAGCAGTTTTTTTTCACTTTTTATACCAAGTTCTTTTGACATATCAGTTCTTTGTCCCATCCGTTGGGAGGTTAATTTTGAAAATATCCCTGCATTTAATTTATTTATTGAAGTAGCACCACGTCTTGGTGTGAATTTTGGTACATACAATATTGGATACATACCTGTAAGTGAGACAACAAGTATTCATGTAATGCCGCAATTCGGTATTGGTTTAAGATACCGTATTCCGGGTAAAAAATAAAAAACACTGTTAACCAACACCCCCGATGCTTTGCATTGGGGGTGTTAAACTCTTTGCTTCTTTTATTGTCGCTATCATTTTTTCATTAAAACTATAAAATCTTACATCTTGACGTACTATACTAATAGGTGATATTGTTTAAAAGTTCTGCGGATGTCGTATAACGGCTATTACCCGAGCTTCCCAAGCTCGTGACGGGGGTTCGACTCCCCTCATCCGCTGTTTTCTATTCTAATCTCTTTCGCTAATAGACATCCTCAATCTTTCAAATGCCTTTTGTACTTCTTGTGGTAATTCCGTTTTTATAGCATTATCAGTTTCTAGTGATATTTTTTGCTGTATTGAGAGTGCAGCAGTTTTTTCACTCGCCTTTTGCTTATCAGGAACTGTCCTATCGTTATTTTCAATATTTCCAAACTGATGAGAAGTCTCATAATACGATGAAACAATAACCGAAATATTTTTAACTTCCAGTTGAGGATATCTTTTTTGAAAGTTTCGCAAAATATATTTCTTGTTTAATAAAATCTGCTGACTCCAGCCGGGATGATCAACTTCAATAAGCGCCGTTTGATGTTTAATATCAAGCAACTTGGAATGGGCAGCTTGCTTCTCGCCGACAATAGACGCCCATGATGAATATACTTCCAATACTTTTGATTGTTCAAAAAGCCCTACCTTATCAAGATAGCTCATAATCAACTCAGAAAGCTTTTTTACGTCATTCTGCACGGAAGCTGCCCTCCGAGACAATATACACACGGCTTTTTTCGCGTATGTAGTTTTGATACGGTTCCCCTGGAAGGAATGTACAGATAAGCTGGTCATAACGAGGTAAATGCTCGGTAAAATTTTTTCGTTTTTCAGGATCAAGTTCCAAAAGAACATCATCCATCAGCAATACCGGCAACCGTTTCGTCTTTTCCGTATAAAAATATGCCTGAGCCGCTCTCAAAACAAGAGAAAGTAAGCGTTGCTGCCCCATAGAAGCGGTTTGTACAAAGGGCTTTTTATTACGGATAAAGCGTATCTTATCGCGATGAGGTCCTGACATACTGGTATTCATTGTAAAATCAAGCTGCCGTTTTTCTATTAATGAGATTAACACTTCATCAAAATTCGTCGATTTCCACGAAGGACTGTAATCGATCATCACGGAATCTATCCCACCGATATTTTCATATAAAGAAGAGAATATTTTATTGAACGATTCAATAAGTGCACGGCGTTTTTCTATAATTTGTATACCGATTGGGATAAGCTGCGCGTCAATAACATCCAGTATTTCGCTCTTTTTTTCTTTTAACACAAGGTTTCGAGATTTTAATAATTTTGTAAAGTTCCGTAGAATATCGATATACGAAGGGTCATAGAGGGAAAGAGATTGATCGATAAAAAAACGGCGGCGTTCCGGCGATCCTGTCGCAAAATCCAAATCATCATGGCAAAAAAGAATGCAAGGAATAGTTGAAATGAAATCTTTTCTATCGTGAATTTTCTTTAAGTTTTTTTCTATGATTTTTTTTTTATCTTTTGAAACAATTGATATTCTATGACTCCGCTCTTCATTTTCTTTAAATAAGACACGGACGCTATATTCATTCGTATTTTTTTTATATATTTCCGCTTCGTTTCTGGTTCTAAAGGAATTTCCATAAGCGGCAAGGTATAACGCTTCCAGTAGGTTTGTTTTACCTTGCCCATTTTGACCCACTAAAAAAACTTCAGGAGCGGAGAGGTCAATTGCCTTGTCTTCAAGGTTCCTGAAGTTATAAGGAGAGATCGACAAAAACGGCACGAATACTACTCCATTTGCATCGGCATAATGATATGGAAGAAATGAGTGTCTGTTTCCGGCCGTAATGTAATAGCGCGCATGGGATCGGTAAATTCTATACGGATATTTTCCGAACCGAGAACCTTGAGCGGTTCTTCAAGATACATGTAGTTTAATGCAATGGTTATCTCTTCGCCCTCATATTTGCAGGGGATTTCTTCATTTGCAGTTCCAAGTTCATTTTCATTTGAGGTGATGGAAAGCGTACCGGCAGAAATTTTTAAAAATATCCGCTTGGATTTTTGTTCTACAAGCAAGGCAACTCTTTTTAAGGCCTGTAAGAAATCATCACGTTGAGCTTCAAAATGATGTGCTTGAGATTCGGGAATAACTCGTTCATAGTTCGGGAATTGACCGTCTATTAAAACGGAAGAAAAATTGTAAGCGTTAAAGCGGAAGAATATATTTTTCTCACTTATACCGATGGAGATCATTCCTTCTTCCGACGATCGTCGTTGTACGATAGAAAGAATTTTTGGAGGAATGATACTTCCTTTAAAGTCGGGTAAAGGAATACCGAAATCATGTTGGATAAAGGCCAATCTTCTACCGTCTGTAGCAGCAAAAATCAGATTGTTTTCTTTCTTTTCCATGTAGACACCGTTCATAAAGTAACGAGTTTCATCATCGGAAACGGCAAAAATTGTTTGAGTTATCATTTCCTTAAATTCTTTTGCAGGAACTTCGAAGAACTGAACGTTTGAGGAATCGGTAAAAGGAGGAAAGTCATTATCTGATATGGTTTTAAGAGAGAATTTTGCTTTTTTGCTGATAGAACGGATAATAAGTTTTTGATCTTTTTGCTCCGCTTCTATTTCGCCTGAAGGCATTGAAGCGATAATGCTGGTAAATTTATCACAGAATACGGTTGTTGCACCTTCTTCGGCAACATCGACGGGAATTTTTGTTTCAAAGGCTACTTTTATATCGGTTGCACGGATTGTTAAGCTGCCTTCTTTTGCTATGAGCAGGACATTTGATAGTATGGATATTGCTGTTTTATTTGAAATGATTTCTTGAGCAATAGCCATTTCTTTTAGTAAAACTTCTTTAGTAAATGTAAATTTCATGATTTCTCCTAAAAAGAGGTTATCTTTATTATACTATAAATTTAGTAATAGTAATAGTAGGCACTGTGAATTTCTTGATATTTAGGTTAAAGCATTGGTTAACCGTTAGTTAGCGCTTGAATAATGATGTTTGAATTGTTCACAATTTGTATCATTATGCACAGCTGAAAAAGATATACACAATAGAATGGGTCTTATAAACAAGTTTTACATCAATTATACAGAGGTTATGAACAGTGGAGAAAATGAGGAATTGACTACTGAAATAGCTTGACTGAAAAGCTCTGCTACTGAAAATTTTTTGTGATATACAGAATTGGCGGTTTTTACTATACTAAGCTCAGTATGGTAAAAGCGTTTACGGTAGGAAAAAACATATTTTCATCGCAAGAGCATGTGTTGATTATTGCGGAAATTGGGACGGGGCATAACGGCAGTTTGCAAAAGGCGAAAGAGTTGGTAGCGGCTGCTAAAGAAAGCGGAGCCGATGCGGTTAAATTTCAGATTGTATATGCGGATGAAATTTTGCATCCCGATACCGGTTTTGTGAATTTACCGACCGGAAGGATTCCTCTTTATGAACGCTTTAGAGAGCTGGAATGCAGTATTGATTTTTACGCTGAATTGGCACAGTATGCACATAAGCTTGGAATGCTTTTTTCCGCTTCGGCATTCGGCCTTCGTTCAGCTGATGAATTGCGGCAGCTTAATCCGGCTTTTATCAAAATTGCGTCGCCGGAGCTCAATCATTTTCCGCTGCTTGAGCGCGTTGCTTCATTCAGACTGCCGGTTATTCTTTCGACCGGTGTCTCTCGGCTTGGAGATATTGAACGTGCCATAAGCTGTTTGGAAAGCAACGGGTTACCTGCCGATATGCGGGCGTTGCTTCATTGTGTAACGGCGTATCCTGCGCCGGAAACGGATTATAATACGGCTGTGCTGCAATCCTTGTCGATGTTGTTTAACAGTCCTGTCGGTATTAGTGATCATTCTCTTGATCCTGCAGCAGTTCCGATAGCGGGGTTGTTGAGCGGCACCTGTATTCTTGAAAAGCATATTTGTCTTTCCCGCAGCGATGCCGGTCTTGATGATCCTGTTGCGTTGGAACCCGCGCAGTTTTTGCAGATGTCAAAAACTGTAAGGGAATTAACCGGTAAGTCCGATGAAGATATTTTTAAGGCGGCACAGAGTTACGGCTATTCCAAGGATTTTCTACAGCGCATTATCGGCGATGGTGAAAAAAAGCTCGCTGCTGCGGAAAAAGATAATTACGGTAAAACGAATCGTTCGCTGCATTATATAAAAGATTTACAGAAAGGCGCCGTGTTGAAAAATAGCGATATTGCCGTTTTACGAACCGAAAAGAATTTAACTGCGGGCGAATCTCCTGAGTATTTACATTACTTTATCGGATCGGTTTTGCAAAAAGATGTTACCGGAGGTTCCGGCGCCGTGTTTGATGATATTATAGAAAGGAAAATGCGATAATGTCTGATTATTACGAAACGCTCGGCAGTTTGTTGCGTGATCGGCTTGGAACGGATGAGGATCCTTTTGAACAAGCGGTAGAAGGCCGGCAGGGTAAATACCGAAGCGCCGGAAATAAAATAGAACGGCGTGTTCCTAAAAAACGGACGTACAAAGAACCTGAACAAAAGGCTGAACCGATACGTGTGCCCGTCCCCGACGCTTTAACGGAAGATTTTGCTATTCTGCAAGTGCTTCCGGGTGTTCCGCTTGACTATTGCAAAAAAGCATGGAAACACTTGTTGAAAAAATATCATCCCGATGTCATTGCCGAGGAATCTGCACGGCAACAAGCTGCGTCTATTGTTAGAAGGATAAATCGTTCGTATAAGCGTATCGAAATATGGTTTTCAACCGGTAAGGTTCAGGATTATGACAGTTTATGAGCTGCGTGCATAACTATTTATTGCCGAGATTTCGGTATCTTTGGATATTTTTGTTTCTTCTTTTGCCGGTGCAAGGACTGATTGCAGAAAATATTTTTTATGAATTCGGACCTAAAACGGATAAGGTCATTGTCTTTACCGCATCGGCAGGTAGTGATAATCAAGCTACTGCCGTAACTTTGCAACTGCAACAATATGCGCAAAAATTATCCGCTGATGCGCCGGATACCCATATCATTGTTGCTATTACGAAAAATGATATTTCCG
Organism: Treponema sp. OMZ 805; assembly: GCF_050937395.1. Classification (NCBI taxonomy): domain Bacteria; kingdom Pseudomonadati; phylum Spirochaetota; class Spirochaetia; order Treponematales; family Treponemataceae; genus Treponema; species Treponema sp. OMZ 805. The sequence goes on from NZ_JACCLP010000004.1 coordinate 209,078, forward strand.
AATTACCGGTTGATGTTCCCGTAAAGCGATACGAGGGGACTAAGGCGTTAATTCAAACCTTGATCACCTATCCGAATGCTGCCGTATGCCTTGTTGCTCCCGATAAATCTGATGGCGCACGGATTATTACGGGAACGTCGAAAGGGACAACCCCTGCATGGCTTCTCAAGGCGGTGTACACCTCTTTGGAACAAAAAAATATTCCGGTTGACTTTTATACTAATGCGGTTGTGTTTCATCGTCTCGGCTGGTTGCCCGATGACCCTGCTTTACGGCTCTATAATGAAGCGAATATTCCGGCAATAAAAATAGAAACCGGTGCGGATTTGTCGGATTTTTTCTCTTCGGTTGCGCCCGCCGTTACTCAAAGTATGAGTAATGAATGGGATACTCATTATTTTGTTTTGAAGCTGCATAAAAAACTTATTATCATCAACGAGCAGCATATCGTCATCACGCTTATTGTATCGTCAATTATATTTTTGCTATGGGTGATGTTTTTTAGCTTTTTATTCGGGAAAAAACGAGATCAACATATAAAAGATTTATTTAAACTATGGTGGATGCCGATTTATTTTTTCTTGGTCAATTGGCTTAGTTTTTTCTTAGGCTCCAAGATAACGGAAGCGCTTTTTTACCTGCGGTTTTCCTCTATAAGTGAGCTGAATTCATTTCCGTTGACAGCGCTGCTGATTAAATATGTGTTTGCATTGTTTTTTATGTTTACCGTTACCGCATTTAATAAATTTATTCCACTTCCGGCAAATCGTTTTATTTACGGATTTATTGCTCATGTCGTTTGTTTGTTGAATATTTTTATTTTTTCATTTTTTAACCTTTCGTTTTCAATTATCTTTATGGTGATTTATTTTGTCTCGTTAGCTGCCTATCATTTTAAAAATATTGTGCTGCAAATTATATTTATTGTGTGTCTGTTTTTGCCGCTCATGCCGGTTGTGACGCATATTATCCTTTATCGCGAGTATATGTTCCATATCATATTTTTTATCAACCTTGCATCAGCCTGTATTTTTGTGCCTTTTGATCTGTTTTTAATCCGGTTGAGTCTTAGCTTTGATAAAAAAAGAAAAACTGTTCAACCGTTTTTTAAGATACCGATTCAATGTAAGGTTATGGGCGGGCTGTTTTTCGTATTAATGCTTTGGGTATTCGTTATGCCGGCAACAAGGAATAATATTCATAATCGCTGGATGTTAATTCAACATCTTAACGGTAATGAAAGCAGTGTGGTAAAAAAATATATTGATTCTTCGGCGGAAGAAAAGATAATGGATTATACCCGCGGCAATACACAGGGTTCAGCGGAAACCGCGGATAGTTTTTTAACTGTTCGTACCTCATTTGAAAATTACTTTGAGCGCAGCATCGGGGCTATTACCATTGATTCACCGTTAAAAATTGAAGCGTTTTCCGTAACATTGAGTGCAGTGAATGATATTGCAATTTTTGAATCCGATGTTCGATTTGAACAAAATGCTTCCGGCGATACGGCAACGTTTGTGTCTTCTCCTCGTCCGAATTTTCCGGTTGTCATTCATTTTTCAGGTAAAAAAGATGCTGCCCTTACACTTTCGGTTGTGGTGTGGTCAAATGATAATCCATTTGAAATAAAGTTGCCTGTCGATAATTCTAAAGATGCTACCGGTAAAATGGAAGCAATACCATTCCTCTTAAAGATAGAGAAAACGCTGCATATTACGGCACAAGGGAAAGCGTTGTGAACGTTCCTCATGACATATTTGTAAAATTGTTGTACTATTTTTTTTAATCCCTTGTTGGAAAAAACTGGATAATTCAATCTAGAGGTTTTCCTTAGATTAAATCATCAGTACATTAGGAGGATAAAAATAATGACACCCCCGATAGAAGTAGAGGTCAGAAGCTACGAACTGGACGCATATAATCACGTAAACAATGCTATATATTTAAACTACTTGGAATACGCCCGTATGGAATACCTGCGCCGTATCAGCTTTGATTATGTAGGGCTTATCGACGAAGGGTATATGCTCTATGTAACTCATATCGATATCCACTACAAATATTCCGCGCGGCTTTACGATAAGCTCCGCATCGACGTTACGCCTATCAAGCTTGGCAAACTTTCGGGAACGTTCCGGCAGGTAATTACAAATCCCGAAGGATATGTCTGTGCTGAAGCGGACGTTTCGTGGGGGTGTGTGGATAAAACCGGCAAACCCGCAAAACTGCCGGACAAGTATTTTGTGGAAGGGCTTAAACCTAAAAAAACAATAAATTGATCTGCATAGTTCTTCACTGCAACAGCATCCAAAGTTTATCCTTTGTCTACTTGTTGCAGTTTAAAGAAAATTTATAGGAAGGTTTATGACCGACAGGCAATACGGAAGCCGATATTGTCGTATTCATTAGTATTAGGTTTATCACTAAAGCGAATCATACGAGTAGCCTTAGTAGTGTCTTGGGAATAACTGCCACCGCGGTTAACACGCTTACTGCCGGTATCCTTACCTTTCGGATCCTGTTTATCATAGATTGTCGTATCACTCCAGTACCAATCCCAGCACCATTCTATTACATTCCCGGTCATATCATACAATCCGTAAGCATTCGGCTTCTTTTTCTTTACTTCATGCGTTTTGTTATCGGCTCCGGTGTCGGATAACCATGCATAGTCTTTCAGCTCGATCGGGCTGATCGTACCTGCCCATGCATCATCCTTTCCGGCTTTTGCTGCCCATTCCCATTCCGCTTCGGTAGGGAGCCGGAATCCTTTCTTTGACCAATCCGCATACGGGAGTTTTTCGGCACCGGCATCGTCTTTTGTATACACAGCCTTAAACGCCGCATCACTATAATAGACGCACGTAGTACTTGCTCCACTGTTCGTTTTCTTTGTCAGTTCATTACAGAAGGCTATGCACTCATACCATGTAACCATTTCCACGGGACGCTTCATTTGTACTTCACCGGCAGCAGGCGGATTCAATGAGCCCTTAAACCCGCTTGGATTATTTCCCATAACTTCCTGCCATAACTCTTGGGTCACTTCTGTTTCGCTTATGTGATAGGCGGTTAAATTTACCCAACGCGGGGGATTATACTCTTCTGTACTATGACCTATACTGGCGTCGTTTACCGCGGCAATTGGTTTCATTACAAAATGTACACCTTGTACGGAACCGATACCGTTTGCTGCATCATATCCACTGTTTTTTTCACCATTGGAGGAGGGGGTTGTACCGGGACAAGCGGTGAATAAAAGAGATATAATCAGCATACACACCGATATGGCGGCATAACCGAAATACTTTTCTATCGTCCGGTCTTTCTTCCTGAAATTGTTGATTTTCATATTTGTCATTTCTCCCATAAAAAGTCAAGAAGAAAGTATCAACTTTCGATTGACTTTTTACGCACGTTCGCAACGAAGTGAGAACGTGCAGATGATATACAAGTTTGCTCAAACGCAAACTTGAGTAAATAAAAGCCGTGCCATTTGTACGGCTTTTATTTTACACTCCTTAGTCATACTATCTTTAGAATATAACCGAACGCATTATACTGTAAAATATGCATAATCGCAATGCTTCTTAAATGTCTAACCATGAGTAACCGCCATGGATTCCAACGCTTGCTGGACAGCTATCAGAAAAAGAGTTATACTCTTTCTGTATATAAGTAATATACGTGTGGATCCGCTTATTATTATCTTTCAAAGGCGGACAAGATAGGCGGATGTCTTTTTTATTCATTAAAAGGAGACTTGACAAAATGAATGAAAAAAGTATAATACCCCCCCCCCCCCCCCCCCCCCCCCCCCCCCCCCCCCCC